>JAYUOP010000206.1:0-7261 GCA_043760745.1 Hyphomicrobiales bacterium | reverse complement strand
GTTAAGAAATCAACCACTGGACCGCGGTACACACCCGTATCGCGGCGCGGCGAGCGGCCAGATGCGATTGCTTGGTTGTTGCGCAATCATCCGGAATTACCGGAGTCCGCAATCATGCGTTTGGTCGGCACCACGAAGCTTACCATTGCTGCGGTTAAAGAGCGTTCACATTGGAATGCCTCAAACATTAAGCCAGTTGATCCCGTGACACTTTCTTTGTGTTCGCAAATGGATTTGGATTTTGCCGTTCAAAAAGCAGCGCGCAAAGCTGGCAAGGTTGCAGCGGTTCCCGGCGAAGGCATGCGGACCCTTATTCCTGCGGCGGAAGTTGCAGGGACTACAGCAAATCTGGCGGCGATTGCTGCAGCAGAAGCTGAAAAAGCAAAAGTTTCAGCAGCCGAAGTTGCCTTGGCAGAACCCGTCGTTCGCGAAGTTGAAAAAACCTATGATGCTGATTCAGTGTTTGCCAAACTTAAGGGGTTGAAGCTCGACGATGAAGAAAACGCATAATGCGCATTCTCATTATTGGTGCTGAAGGAATAGTCGGCAAAGCGGCAACAGCTGCTTTGTCGTCCCGTCATGATGTGATCACTGCGGGTCGTAGCACTGGCACCGAGCGGGTTGATGTGTCGGACGAAGCTTCGGTGAAAGCCTTGTTTGCAAGGGTTGGGAAAGTGGACGCGATTGTGTCTACGGCGGGCCATGTGCATTTTGGACCGATGGCCACTATGACTGGCGAACAGTTTAAATCAGGTCTGCTTGATAAGTTGCTTGGCCAAGTGAATGTGACGCTAATTGGTCAGCATTTTTTAAATGACAATGGTTCGATTACACTCACCAGTGGCGTGTTAAACCGTGACCCTATTCGCAAAGGTGCGAATGCGGCGGCGGTGAATGGCGGGCTTGATGCTTTTGTGAAGTCGGCGGCAATTGAATTGACGCGGGGTTGCCGGATTAATGTTGTGAGTCCCGGATTGCTAGAAGAATCAGCGCAGAAATATGAAGGCTTTTTTCCCGGTCATGAGACGGTAACGTCGGCGCGGGCAGGGCTTGGATTTGTGAAAAGTATTGAAGGTGCTTTGACGGGGCAGGTTATTATTGTTGCTTGAGTAGGCCCTCATCCGGCGCTACGCGCCACCTTCTCCCGCAAGCGGGAGAAGTAAGTTTACTTCGCCTGCATGCGTAAGTTGGCGTTCATCTAATGCCCGTGCAAATTTGCGGCGTCGGATTCGATGACAATTGATGACAGTGTCACGTGGCGCGGGCGGCTGATGGCGAAGAGGCTGGCTTCGACGATATCGCGGTTGTTTGGCCAAGCGGTTGCTGGTTGCACGGCATTCCAAGCATTTTCATCGAGTGGTGAGATATCTTTAATGTAGCTTGGGAAAATTCCAGTGACCCGCACGGGTCTTCCGCGGAGCTCTTCACGCAAACCATCGGTCATGCCCGTTTGCGCATGTTTGGAGGCTTGGTAGGCCACTGCTGCACCTTGCAATGGGGTGTTCTGAATGCCGCTGATGGAGATGATATTGAGAATGTCGCCAGCGCCTGAAGCTTCCAGCAGGGGGAGTAGGCCACGCGTTAATAGAAGCGTTCCTGTGACGTTTCCGGTTATCGTATTAGAAATGGCGTAAGCGTCATGCTCGGTCATTTTTCCGGTCAACCATTGCGCGCCATTATTGATCAACACATCAAGAACGCGATTTTCATCGCGCCATTTTTTGGCGAGCAAAGTGACCTGGCTGATGTCCGCAAGATCAAGTTGAATTGTATCCGGTTTCACGCCAGTGCGAAGGCGAATGCTTTCTGCGAGTGATGTTACGTTTTCAGTATTGCGGGAAGCGAGGGTAAGTTTTGCACCTTGATCGGCAAGCACTACTGCAAAGGCCGCGCCAAGACCACGCCCGCCGCCAGTGATGAAAACATGTTTGCCTTTGAAGCTCATTTTACATCCCTCGATTACTCAATAAGTATCAGCTGATCTCACCATGCGCGCGCCGACTGCAATGATCAAGCAGGCAGGAACTGTAAGGGCGAGCGCCCAATTCAAACCAACAAATTCAGCGGCAAGGCCAATCATCGGAGGACCTGCAAGAAAGCCGGTGTAGCCCAATGTGGTGACTGCTGCGATGCCGCGACCCGGTGCGTCTGGTTCTAGTCTGCCACCGCCAGCGAAGAGTACGGGTGCGGCATTGCCAATGCCTAACCCGGCAAACACGAATGCAATGAGGGCTAAGACGGGGGTAGGGGCGGCAAGCGCTGCGGCGGTTCCTATCGCTGCGAGCAAGGAGCTGGTGGCGACCAACTGAACTGCGCCAAATTTCTGGCGCATCCAATCACCTGTGAAGCGCGAAACGGCCATGCCAGTTTGATAAAAACCAAAGGCGAGGGCGGCAAAGCCTGCTTCGAGCAAGAATTTTTCACGCATCAGAATTGCCGCCCAATCCATAACTGATCCCTCAATCATAAGGGCGAGGAAGCAAAGCAACCCCAGTCCAATGGTGGCTTTGGTGGGCCAAGCAAAGTGAGAGCCTGAAAGTCCTTTATCAACGCTGGCTGGCAGGAGGTAATTTATACTAGCAATAAGAAGCGCCAAGCAAACCGCTGACATGCATGCAATTTCGATGGCGGGCGGAAGGAACCGCAACAGATATGCGCCAGCGAAGGTGCCTAATGTTGCACCAACGCTAAATGCGCCGTGAAAAATTGACATTGTGGGTTTGGTCAGTGCTTTTTCAACGGCAATGCCATGCGAATTCATGGCCACATCCATGCTGCCCATGGAAATTCCCATGAGGACGCCGCATAAAATAAAGAGTGGTAAAGTAGGAGCCAGAACCGGACCAAAAACGGCTAAACAAAACATAACACCTGTGACCGCTGTTACTTTGGCACTGCCATATTTATTGATCATTGCGCCAGCAATCGGCATGGCAAAAACCGCTCCACCAGCAAGCGCCAGGAGTGCCAAACCAAATACTCCGGGACCAACGCCGAGCCGCTCTTTGGCCAATGGAATATGCGGCACCCAAGAGCCCGCCACCATGCCATGCAGCAAGAAGATAGTGAACACGGCCCAGCGCGCGCGGATGGCGGAAAGTGTCATTGATGTATTATTCCTTTTTGCTTTCCGAATGTCCGGTGCGCAACTATACCAAGCGAAAGAATTGTTGCAAGGATTGGCACTGCATGACTGATAAGACTCCAAACTCTTATGCGATGATATTTATTTTCACGACGGTCCTTCTCGACATGGTTGGTTTTGGCTTGATCATTCCGGTGCTGCCAGAATTGATCAAAACCGTTGGTCATATGGATATCGGGTCAGCTTCGGTGATTGGTGGCTGGATGTTTTTTGCTTATGGGGCAACACAGTTTTTGTTTGGGCCAACCATGGGCAGTCTTTCGGATGCATATGGGCGGCGTCCGTTGTTGCTTTTGGCGGTGTTTGGTTTGGGATTGGATTATTTGATTTCAGCTTTCGCGCCGACCATTATGTGGTTGTTTGTTGCGCGCGCTGTTGCTGGATTATGTGGCGCATCTTATGTGATTGCGAACGCATATATTGCCGATATTACAGCACCCGAAAATCGCGCTAAAGCTTTTGGAATGATCGGGGCGGCCTTTGGTTTGGGGTTCATTATTGGTCCTGCCATAGGTGGGTTGCTTGGCGAATATGGTCCGCGGGTACCGTTCTTTGTGGCGGCTGCGGTATCGGGTTTAAATTTTGTTTTTGGATATTTTATTTTGCCGGAAACTTTGCCACCAGAAAAGCGCAGACCTTTTGAATGGGCGCGGGCGAACCCGATTGGTACATTGAAGATATTTAGCCAGTATCATGGGGTGATGCGGTTATGCGCGGTAATGTTTATCTACTTTTTTGCCTCAGCGATTTATCCCGCCATTTGGCCATTCTGGGGTGTCGCTAAGTTTGGCTGGAGTGCGGCCACTATCGGCCTGACACTGGCTGCATTCGGATTATTGGCGGCTATTGTGCAGGGTGGCCTAACGGGACCAGTGGTCAAATATTTTGGCGAAAACAAAACAGCAATTGGCGGAATGATTGTCGCGGTCGTCGCACTTTTTGGTTATGGGATCACGAATTCATTCACCATGGTCATGGTGATGCTGATTATTCACGCGCCTGAAGGATTAATTGCGCCAACTCTTACTGCTATAATATCCAAGGAGGTTCCCGAAGATGCGCAAGGCGAAATGCAAGGTGGATTGGCCAGTGTGCAGAATTTGGCGATGCTGATAGGCACGGTATTTTTCAGCCAGATTTTTGGATTTTTCTTGACTGGTGATGCGCCGATCCAATCGCCAGATGTTGCATATTTTGTTGCCGGGGTATTAATGCTTGGCGCTTTGGTGTTGCTGGTTTGGCCACGCTCTCTATCTTCACCGCCGGAAAAGGATTTGTTATGATTAGACATACTGTTGTGTTCCGGTTGAAGCATCAGCGCCAATCAGAGGAAGAAGCAGATTTTTTAAAAGCTGCTGATGTGTTGATTGCAATTCCCGGCGTTAAAAAATTCGAGAAATTGCGGCAGGTGAGCCCAAAGAATGATTATCATTTTGGCTTCTCGATGGAGTTTGTCGATCAAGCGGCTTACACGCGTTATGATCAGCACCCTGATCATGTTGCCTTTGTTCAAGGGCGTTGGATTCCAGAGGTGGAAGCTTTCATGGAAATTGATTACGTGGTCATGGCACAATAGATTGAAACTTGGAGACCGACTTTGGCGCAATTTATTTCGGCAATTACCTTGGTGGTGCGAGCGTATGACGAGGCGATTGCTTGGTATTGCGAAAAGCTAAAGTTTCAACTCATTGAAGATAAAGATATGGGCGGCGGCAAGCGTTGGGTCGTTATTGCGCCAAAGGGTGGCGAGGGCGCGCGGCTGCTGTTGGCCGAAGCGCGGGGCCCGCAACAAATTGCAGCCGTCGGCAATCAGGCCGGCGGCCGCGTTTTCATGATCATTTACACACATGATTTCAACGGCGACTACGCGCATATGCATGCACATGGCGTTCGCTTTTGCGAAGAACCGCGCCTTGAAATCTACGGCAAAGTGGTCGTGTTCGAAGACTTATACGGAAATCGATTTGACCTCTTGCAACCCGCAGCTTAAAACTTAAGCGGCGTGGCTTGCCCGTTCGATGTGCATTATTTCGTCTTTAATACGGAGTTTTCGGCGTTTTAGCTCGGCGATATGGGCATCGCTAGAGCTGATGGCATGCGCTTGCAAATCTGCCAAGCTGGCTTCTAGGGCCTTATGCTTGGCTGCAAGTTCAGTCAAATGTGCTTGAAGGGTCATGTAATACCTCGCGCTCAATTGTAATTTGCAACAGGATGATGACATAGTTTTTTTGCGTTGTCGAATGGCAATCTATTAAAAATGTTAGCACCATCGATTAGGCCTTGAACTGCTCTGGGGCTGGGCTAATAACTCTTCGCATGGATCCGCTACATGATATTGCTATGCGTTCTAAGTTGCAGCTTTTGTTGCAACAACACCGCGACATGGACGATGCGATTGCCGCGCTCGAAACACTTGGCACAGCGGATCAATTGCAATTGCGGCGTTTGAAGAAAATGAAGCTCGACATCAAAGACCGGATTTTGCAAATCGAAGCCATGCTGATCCCCGATATTATTGCGTGAAGGAAAATTCCATGTCGGCAAAAGTGGCCATTATTATGGGCAGCCAATCGGATTGGGCAACCATGAAGCACGGGGCGGATGTGCTGGATCAATTAGGCGTTGGTTTTGAAAAGCGGATCATTTCGGCGCACCGCACGCCGGATCGTCTCTATGAATTTGCTAAGGGTGCTAAGGCTTCTGGATTTCATGTGATTATTGCGGGGGCAGGTGGGGCTGCGCATTTGCCGGGAATGACGGCGGCGATGACTTCGCTTCCGGTATTTGGCGTGCCAGTAGAATCAAAGGCCTTGTCTGGGCAAGATTCGCTGCTTTCAATTGTGCAAATGCCAGCGGGGATTCCGGTGGGCACTTTGGCGATTGGCAAGGCGGGAGCGATTAATGCGGGGCTTTTGGCAGCGGCGGTTTTGGCCTTAAGTGATTCTGCTTTGGCGGCGCGGTTGGAGGCTTGGCGCGCAGCGCAAACGGCAGGGGTTGCGGAAGTGCCAAAGGATGACGTCTGATGGTGATTGCACCGGGATTTACCGTTGGCATTTTGGGCGGCGGGCAATTGGCGCGCATGCTCGCACTTGCAGCAGCTCAATTGGGATTGCGCACCCATATTTTTGCACCAGAAGCTGAGTCTCCGGCGTTTCAGGTATCATCTGTCTATACAATTGCGGATTATGAAGATGAAGATGCGCTTTCGCATTTTGCAGCGGTGGTCGATGTCATTACTTATGAATTTGAGAATGTTCCGGTAAAAACCGTATCTTATCTGGAAAATCTGGTGCCAGTTCGGCCGGGTTCCAAGGCTTTACGGGTGGCGCAGGATCGCTTGGAAGAGAAGCGCGTGGCCGGAGAGCTTGGACTTCGCACTGCAGCATATGGGTCAGTGCGTTCGTTGATTGAATTGAATTTTTGTATAGACAGAATTGGATTGCCAGCGATTTTGAAGACCAATCGCATGGGGTATGACGGCAAGGGGCAGGCCAAAATCATGAACAGCG
This sequence comes from Hyphomicrobiales bacterium, assembly GCA_043760745.1. GTDB lineage: Bacteria > Pseudomonadota > Alphaproteobacteria > Rhizobiales > Aestuariivirgaceae > Aestuariivirga. The sequence continues at coordinate 607 of JAYUOP010000206.1, read as the reverse complement.
CCGACATTGGTGCGGCTTTTTTGGCGATGCGGGGGCAGCCCGCGATTCTCGAAGGCTTTATCAATTTTGACTATGAAGCATCGGTAATTTGCGCGCGTGGGGTTGATGGGGCGTTTGTGGCTTATGATGTGACTGAAAATGATCATCGCAATCACATTCTCCATACATCTACTGTTCCGAGCCAAATGACTGCTCTCTTAGCGGCGCAAGCGGTGGCGGCCGCCAAGCTCTTGGCCGAAGCTTTGGATTATGTGGGCGTGATGGGGGTGGAGTTTTTTGTGGGCTCCGACGGGCTGTATATTAATGAAATTGCGCCGCGCGTTCATAATTCTGGGCATTGGACGCAAGATGCTTGCTTGGTTTCGCAGTTTGAACAGCATATTCGGGCCGTGTGTGGGTGGCCTTTAGGGGACACCACGCGGCATTCTGATGTCGTTATGACCAATTTGCTCGGTGCGGAATCTGCTGACTGGCAGGCTATTGCCGCCCGCCCAAATGTCGCTTTGCACCTTTATGGTAAAGTAGAAGCAAGACAGGGGAGGAAAATGGGCCATTTTAATCGCATAACCTCTCGACAGGGCTGATTTTCCATGGTACGCCACGCCCA
>JAYUOP010000205.1:0-7291 GCA_043760745.1 Hyphomicrobiales bacterium | reverse complement strand
TTGATGTGGTGCTGGTTGAAAAAGGTGAAATCGCCGGTGAACAATCGAGCCGAAACTGGGGTTGGTGTCGGCAAATGGGGCGCGACCCCCGCGAAATTCCGCTGATCAAAGTGTCACTGCAAAAATGGCGCGAAATGAATCTGCGCGTGGGTGAAGAAACCGGATTTCGGCAATGTGGCATTGTATATTTGAGTAAAACTGCTGATGAGCTCGCGGGCAAAGAAAAATGGTTTAACGATAATGCGAAAGCTTATGGTCTGAGTACACGGATGGTCACCGGAGCTGAGGCCGATCAACTTGCTCCGGGCAGTGCGTCGCGCTGGGCGGGGGCCATGTTTACCGAAGATGATGGCCGCGCTGAGCCCTTTATTGCTACCCTTGCAATCGCAAAGGCTGTCCAGAGCAAAGGTGGAAAAGTGTTTACCGGGATTGCCGCACGTGGGCTTGAAACGTCAGCAGGGCGGATTTCGCACGTGGTTACTGAGCGGGGCACAATTGCTTGTGACAGTGTTGTGGTAGCTGGTGGTTATTGGTCACGACGGTTTTTACATAATTTTGGTACTCAATTTCCGCAGCTTGGTGTGGTGAATTCCGTATTACGGACAACAGCAGTGGACCTTGGTCACCAACGGACATTTTCGGGAGCACATTTTGCCGCGCGAAAGCGTCTTGATGGCGGATATACAATTGCCCATAATGTTTACTCTGTTGCCGATATTGTTCCTGATAGTTTCCGGCAACTGTTTGATTTTTTGCCCGCACTTATACTCGCGCGTAAAGAATTGCGTTTGCGATTTGGCCAAAGATTTATTGACGAGGCTCAACTTGCGCGGCGTTGGGCGCTTGATCAAACCAGCCCATTTGAGAAAGTCCGCATTCTCGATCCCAAACCCATTCAAAGTATTTTGGACGATTGTTTTGCGAGTTTGAAAACGCATTATCCGGCGTTTAAAAATGCGCAGATTGCGGAAGCTTGGGGCGGAATGATTGATGCAACACCTGATGCGGTGCCCGTGATTTCAGCGATTGCGCGGCAACCCGGGTTGTTTTTAGCGTCAGGATTTTCGGGGCATGGCTTTGGCTTGGGACCGGGTGCGGGACAACTGATGGCAGAAATAGTTACGGGATCAACACCGTGTGTTGACCCCGCGCCATTTCGCTATGAGAAATATTTTGACGGCACAAAACCCCGTCCGACAACGGGGCTGTAAAACGATTAAGCGGCCATTCCCCTGGCATGCTCAAGAGCGCGTTCTACGGTCAAAAGCATTTCATCGGGTTGAACGGGCTTTCGCATATATTCAAACAGTTTCAAACTCATGGCGCGGTTGCGGGTTGATTGCTCAACTTCAGCAGTCACCATAACATAAACAGCTTTTGAACCTAAGGCTTGCATGGTTTCAACGACATCAAGGCCATTTTTCACGCTGCCCAAACGATAATCAAACAGGCCAACCGAGAAGGTTTGGTCCATGGAAAATTCAAGTGCGCTTTCGGGGTCGGCAAAGCCTTTGACCTTGTAACCGCAGTCAGCCAAGAGTTCTGCTGTGCTGGTGAGCAGATCCATATCATCGTCGAGGACGAGGATATCTACGTGCTTGTCGGGTGCGTGCATGCTGGCCACTTGGACTAATCCTATTAAGTTATTAATAACTCAATCTAGCATCCCAAGACTTTTGAATTCCCTAACGCGACCGTTCAAAAAAGCTTAAAATTAAATGTGGTTTCTTAAGCGTGAATGGCGCGACCCGCTACGGCCATGGCTGCCTCTTTAACCGCTTCGGACAGGGTTGGATGGGCATGGCAAGTGCGGGCTAAATCTTCTGCTGAACCGCCAAACTCCATTAAAACCGCCACTTCATGGATCAACTCACCAGCTTGCGCGCCAATAATATGACAGCCCAAAACCCGGTCAGTTTTGGCATCGGCTAAGATCTTAACAAAGCCATCGGTGGTTTGATTGGCTTTGGCCCGTCCATTGGCCAAAAATAAAAATTTACCCACTTTGTAGTTAATGCCGGCGGCTATCAATTCTTCTTCGGTTTTGCCGACGGCCGCCACCTCTGGACTGGTGTAGACCACGCCGGGGATCACATCGTAGTTTACGTGTCCGGCTTGGCCTGCAAGAAGTTCAGCGACCGCAATGCCTTCGTCCTCTGCTTTATGGGCCAGCATTGGCCCCCTAATCACGTCACCAATGGCGAAAATGCCGGGAACATTGGTGGCGTAATGGTGATCGACCTCAATGCGGCCTTTGGCGTCACGAATGACCTTTGCCTCGTCTAACCCCAAGCCCTCGGTATAGGGCGTGCGACCAACAGCGACGAGGACCACATCAGCTTCGAGGGTTTCAGTTGCGCCACCGGCACTCGGTTCTATGCTGAGTGAAACGCCGGATTTGGTTGTGGTAGCGGCGGTCACTTTACTTCCAAGCTTGAAGGCAAAACCTTGCTTTTGCAAAATCCGCTGGAAATTTTTAGCGATATCCAAATCCATGCCGGGCAGAATGCGGTCCAAGTATTCAATCACACTCACTTTTGCACCGAGCCTTGCATAAACTGAGCCTAACTCTAATCCAATAACACCTGCGCCAATGATGGCAAGATGGGCTGGTACTTTGGCCAATTCAAGCGCACCCGTTGAGGATACGATCTGGAATTCGTCAACCTCGATACCCTTGAGCTTTGCGACATCAGAGCCGGTGGCGATAACAATTGCTTTGGTCTCTAAGGTTTCTCCGCCGACCGATACTTTGCCGGTGCCTTCAATCTTCGCCGTGCCGTGGAACACAGTGACCTTGTTTTTCTTAAGCAAGAAATCAATGCCTTTGGTATTGCCGTCGATGGCTTCTTGTTTGAAACCCATCATCTTAGGGAAATCAATTTTGGTTTCCGCAATGATGCCCATTTTGGCAAAGCTGTGTTTTGATTCGTAATAGAGTTCGGACGCATGAAGCAATGCTTTGGACGGAATGCAACCGACATTGAGGCATGTGCCGCCATGGGTTTTGCGTTTTTCAACGACGGCTACCTTGAGGCCAAGTTGAGCCGCCCGAATAGCGCAAACATAGCCACCTGGGCCGGTTCCGATTACGATGAGGTCAAAGGTCATTGTTATTCCGCTGCTTGAATTTTGGATTGAAAGGTATTTGCTAATTGTTGCGCTATAGCAGTTTCAATGTCGATCCTTGCGCCTTCGGCGGAAAAGTCGAGCTCATTGCCAACATCATCCAAACGCCAACCGAATGAATAACCATCTTGATCCACTTTCACTTTTTCAAAAAAAATTCTTTGCTTTAAAGGCTCAAACATATTTCCACGTGAAATGGTTTCAGTAAGATCAAGGTCACCAGAAAAACCATCTTCAAATTCAAGATGTAAAACGGGATAGGACTTTACCACGACCGATTTCAAGGTGTTTCTCATTTGATCATTCCATCGATTGAACGGGCATTCTGGAGTTCATTCCACGCAAATGTAACCTCAGCTCTGTGAATATCTAGCCAAGCTTGGATAGCATTCAGCTTTGCAGCTGGTAGTTTACCGCTGATCACATCCCCTGTCACGATTGATATTTTGCAGCGATGTTCGGCATACTTGGCATGAAAATGTGGCGGATTATGATCGTTTGGATAGATCATCAATGCTACCCCGTCGACAATTGCAATTGTCGGCATAATTTACAGATCCAACAAAGACCTCTGCGGATCTTCCAGACCTTCCTTTATCCGGACAAGGAATGTGACCGCCTCTTTACCGTCGACGATGCGGTGATCGTAGCTCAAAGCGAGATACATCATCGGTCGGATCACCACTTGACCGTTCACAGCCATTGGGCGGTCTTGGATCTTGTGCATGCCGAGGATGCCAGATTGCGGGGCATTTAGAATTGGCGTGGACATGAGCGAGCCATAGACGCCGCCATTGGAAATGGTAAATGTGCCGCCTTGCATGTCAGCGATCTGGAGTTGGCCATCGCGGGCTTTCTTGCCATAGTCAGCAATAGTTTTTTCAATGCCAGCAAAGGACAACATATCGGCATTGCGCAGGACTGGAACCACGAGACCTTTGTCGGTGCCAACTGCCACGCCGATATGATAATAATTTTTGTAAACTAATTCTTCGCCATCAATTTCGGCGTTAACGGCTGGTATTTCTTTGAGGGCTTGAATGGCGGCTTTTACGAAGAAGCTCATGAAGCCTAATTTTGTGCCGTGCTTTTTCTCAAACACTTCTTTGTATTGATTGCGCAGCGCCATGACCGACGTCATGTCGACCTCGTTAAAGGTCGTGAGCATGGCGGCGGTGTTTTGCGCATCCTTCAAGCGGCGGGCAATGGTAAGGCGGAGCCTAGACATTTTTACGCGTTCTTCAGCACCAGCGGGTGCAGCAGCACGAGGGGCTACGACTGGAGCGGGTGCAGCCGCAACAGGGGTTTCTAAATGCGCAATAACATCACCCTTGGTGACGCGGCCATCGCGGCCTGTGCCTTCCAGAGAGGCAGGATCAATGTTGTTTTCGGTCGTGATTTTGCGTACCGCTGGCGAAACTGGCGTTTCGATTTTCGCAGGTGCTGGTGCGGCAGCGACTGGGGCTACGGCTTTGGGGGCAGGTGCAGATTCGCCTGCAACACCTTCGGCAATTGAGCCTAATAACGCGCCAACATTCACCGTGGTTCCGGCTGCGGCAATGATCGCCTCCAATTTGCCCGACGCGGGGGCTGGCACCTCCACTGTTACCTTATCGGTTTCCAGCTCTACCATAGGCTCATCAACTTTGACACTATCGCCAACATTTTTGAACCATTTTGCAATGGTCGCCTCAGTTACGCTTTCGCCCAGGGCTGGAACGCGAATTTCTTTTGCCATTATAAAGTGCCTTTCAAGCGACGTACGATTTAGCTCAAAGCTTCATCGAGGAAGGTTTTTAATTCGTGTAAGTGGCGGCTCATTAAGCCGGTAGCGGTTGACGCAGAAGCTGAACGGCCAACATATTTAGCGCGGGTATTTTTCGACTTAATGAACTCTAGCACACGCTCAATATTGGGCTGCACAAAAAGCCAAGCGCCCATGTTGTAAGGTTCTTCCTGACACCAGACGAATTCAGCTTTTTTAAAGCGGCTTAATTCTTGCGCCAAGGCTTTGTGTGGCCATGGATACAGCTGCTCAACGCGCAAGAGATAAATATCGTCGATGCCTTTTTTCTCGCGGTCTTCGTAGAGATCATAGTAGACCTTGCCAGAACACAATATCACTTTGCGGATTTTGTCGTCTTTGACCAGTTTGATTTTTTGCTCGGCCAAAACTTCGGCATCGTCCCAGAGAATGCGGTGGAAAGACGTATCTGCGCCAAATTCTTCCAATTTCGATTGTGCGCGCTTGGCCCTTAAAATCGATTTGGGCGACATGATAATCAGAGGTTTTCTAATATCACGTTTGAGCTGACGGCGCAGGATATGAAAATAGTTAGCAGGCGTTGTACAGTTCGCCACTTGCATATTGTCTTCGGCGCACAGCTGCAAGAAGCGCTCAAGGCGGGCAGAGGAATGCTCTGGCCCTTGACCTTCATAGCCATGGGGCAACAAACAAACGAGGCCCGACATGCGCAGCCACTTTCGCTCACCTGAAGAGATGAATTGGTCAAAGACAACTTGTGCGCCGTTAGCGAAATCACCAAACTGGGCTTCCCAAATGGTCAGTGCATTGGGCTCTGCCAATGAATAGCCATATTCAAAACCGAGAACAGCTTCCTCCGAGAGATTGGAATTGATGGCCTCTAACTTCACCGTTTGATCTTTGACGAGATGGTTCAGTGGCGTGTATTGTTTATCATTGGTTTGATCAATCAACACGGCATGGCGATGCGAGAAGGTGCCACGCTGAACATCCTGACCGGAGAGGCGAATTTTGAAACCTTCGTCCAGCAAGCTCGCGAAAGCCAGATGCTCGCCCATGGCCCAGTCTAAGCCTTTGCCCTCTTCAATCATTTTCGCGCGCGCATCGAGGACACGCTGCATGGTTTTGTGCACGGCGAAGGTTTTCGGAATTTTGGTGAGCTTAGCGCCGAGGGTCTTCAACTTGGCAACGTCAACGCCAGTTTGACCTTTGCGCGGATCATCAAGATCACGCGCAGATTTCATGCCTGCCCAACGCCCATCCAGCCAGTCGGCTTTGTTGGCTTTGTAGTTTTCCGAAGAAGAATAGTCTTCATCGAGCTTCTTGCGATAGGCGGCTTTCATGTCATCAAATTCGAGGGAAGTGATTGTGCCATCAGCAATCAAACGCTGGCTGTAAAGCGAAACCACGGTTTGATGGCCCCCGATTTTTTTATACATGATCGGTTGCGTAAAGAATGGTTCATCAGTTTCATTATGGCCAAAGCGGCGATAACAAAACATATCAATGACGACTGGTTTCTTAAATTTCTGGCGGAATTCCATGGCGATCTTGGCGGCAAAAACCACAGCTTCTGGATCATCACCATTGGCATGAAAAATCGGCGCTTCGATCATCTTGGCCACATCAGATGGATAAGGGGAGGAGCGGGCATAACGAGGGCTGGTGGTAAAGCCGATTTGATTATTGATAATGAAATGAAGAGAGCCGCCGCTGCGATGACCACGAAGCCCTGAGAGCCCGAAGCATTCCGCAACCACACCTTGGCCAGCAAAAGCTGCATCGCCGTGAATAAGCAACGGGAGCACTGAAGTACGGTCCTTATCGCCGCGCTGATCTTGTTTGGCGCGCGCCTTGCCGAGAACAACGGGATCAACAATTTCAAGATGTGAAGGGTTGGCTGTCAATGACAAATGCACGGTGTTGTCATCAAATACGCGGTCTGATGATGAGCCTAAGTGATATTTTACGTCGCCGGAACCTTCCACTTCATCGGGGGTGGAAGAGCCACCCTTGAACTCATGGAAGATGGCGGAGAAAGGTTTGGCCATGACATTGGCGAGAACATTTAAGCGGCCGCGATGGGCCATGCCGAGGACGATATCTTGCACACCTAATTGGCCGCCGCGCTTGATGATTTGCTCAAGAGCAGGAATAGTGCTTTCAGCGCCATCTAGACCAAAGCGTTTGGTGCCGGTGTATTTCACGTTAAGAAAGTTTTCGAAACCCTCCGCCTCAATCAATTTATTGAGGATGGCTTTTTTGCCCTTAGCGGTGAAGGTGATGCTTTTGCCAGTGCCTTCAATGCGTTCTTGTAACCATGCCTTTTCGGTGGGGTTTGAGATATGCATGAATTCCACGCCCAGCGTGCTGCAATAGGTGCGGTTGAGAATTTCT
>JAYUOP010000204.1:0-7316 GCA_043760745.1 Hyphomicrobiales bacterium | reverse complement strand
TGGGATAGCTTAGCGCGCGATTCCGAAACCTTGTCTGTGGTGCTGCGCGGTGGCCGTGACTTTGCAAGCCTCACAGATCATGTCGAACAGTCGCGTTTTTATTTACAGATTATGGCCAGCATGCGCCGATTTGAAAACGCTTGGTTCCAATACAAAGTTGGTGTGCTCAAGGAAACTGACTGGCAGGCCATCGCATATGACATGGACTCAATATTCGCCCACCCCGGCACACGGTTTGCATGGGAGGGAATTAAGAACCGCTCAAGCATTGAGTTTCGCAAATATGTTGACGAAGTTTCCAAACGCCAAGCGGCCCTTGCCCCGCCACCCCCGCCTGCAAAGCTACCAAAGCCAAAGGTAAAAAAATGACCCTTCCAGAAACAGCCCAAATCCTTGGTGGCATCGGTGTCATTGCGTCGATCATCTATGTCGGCATTCAAATCCGCAACAACGCCCGCGCCCTTCGCGCCGCGACTTACCAGCAACTAACGGCCGCCTTTACCGCGAATTTGGACGTATTGTTCCAGAACGCCGAGGCGTGCAGCCTGGTGCTGCGCGGAGCTGACGATTTCAACAGCCTCGATAGGTTGGAAAAGGCGCGATACAGATTCCAACTCATGGCCATGCTGCGGCGATACGCAAACGCTTGGTTTCAATATAAAATCGGAACCTTGCGTGATGAGGACTGGCAGCAGATATGTAGCCATCTCGAAGCACTTTTTTCAGTTCCAGGAAACGCCGTAGCTTGGCAACTGATAAAGAACCGATCCCCCGCTGACTTCCGCAAATTCATCGACGACATGATTGTACGCATGGCACCAATAGCCGCAGCCTATGTGCCGCTTGCTCCAATTCCTGTTGCGGCGAAAATCAAGCTGCCCAAATCCAAATCCACCAAAGCGTGACAAGTGCCCCTCTATGCGACTATGTTGGTTGAGTCGAATAAGAAAATCGAGTGTTGAACTATGCCTGAAGACCTGATGCGTTATGACCAATTGGCCCAAGAGGCTTTGCGCGGTGTTGTGCGCAGCTCTTTGCGCCGGGTGGCAAAATCGGGCTTGCCGGGCGAACATCATTTCTACATTGCGTTTAATACCCAGCATCCCGGAGTGAATATTGGCGCACGCATGTCTGAGCGCTATCCCCGCGAAATGACTGTTGTGATCCAGCATCAGTTCTGGAACTTGATCGTCACCGACGATCACTTTGAAGTAGAATTATCTTTTGATAACATCCCTGAGAAATTAATTATTCCATTCAGTGCGATAAAAGGGTTTCTTGATCCATCAGTGCAATTTGGTTTGCAGTTTGAGGTCGTCAATCTGGAGGCCAAGCCCGAGGTCGCAGAAAAGTCACAAAAAACATCGAAAATAAAGTCAACGGAAAACCCTGTAACTGAAGGTGATGATGCGGCGACTGAAAAACCAAAAGTGGTTTCCCTTGATGCTTTCCGTAAAAAATAAACGCGCAGCTTTTGCGCTGGTTTTAGTGTGCGCGTTTGCGAGCGAGCAGAGTTTTGCCCAAAGTGCCTCAGATCAAAGTGGCCTTGCCGCACTCGCCGCCGGATCGCCGCCACCAAGCCTCAAAAAACTTGAAGGCATCCCGGCCAAGAAGTTATTCGGTGGAAAAAAAGCGCCTGCGAAACTCGCGCCCCGCGCCTATGGGTCTTATGCCAAGGGCTGCCTCGCTGGCGGTGCCGCAATCCCAGTTGATGGACCAGCCTGGCAAGTGATGCGGCTAAAACGTAATCGCAATTGGGGCCATCCAAGTTTAATCGCTTTGCTTGAAGATTTGGCAGTAAACGCCAAAGCTTATGATGGCTGGAACGGTCTTTTGGTTGGCGATCTCTCCCAACCGCGCGGTGGCCCTATGCTAACCGGGCATGCCAGCCATCAAATCGGCTTAGACGGCGACGTGTGGCTAACGCCAATGCCAGACCGCACATTAACGAACAAAGAGCGCGAAAATATATCGGCGCGACTTGTGGTTAAAGACCGCCGGAACATGGATTACGATTTTTGGACCGAGGCACACGCCCGCCTCATTAAACGCGCAGCAAAATATGATGATGTGGCCCGGATATTTGTGCATCCACCGATAAAAGCAGAGCTTTGCCGCTGGGCTACGGGTGATCGTTCTTGGTTGGCCAAAATTCGCCCCTATTTCGGGCACAACTATCACTTCCATATTCGGATGAATTGTCCACCGGGCTCCACCAATTGTAAAAACCAAGCACCATCGCGCCCGAAAGATGGCACAGGCTGTGGTGAAGAGCTTGCTTATTGGATGGGCGATGTGCCGTGGGTACCTAAAAAGCGCGATCCGACGAAACCGGTAAAACCAGTGAAGCCAGTGCCCCCCTTGACTCTCGCGGGCCTTCCTGCTGAATGCCGCGCCGTGATTGCAGCGCCATAGTTTAAAGCGCAATTCTATTTGCCCTCGGGGGGGCTAGCCATTGTCCAGCAGCAAAACGACTGAAAAAACTTCAACGAGCGCCAATATAAAAATGGCATTCGCAACGCTTGGTGTGGTCTATGGCGACATCGGAACCAGCCCGCTTTACGCCATGCGCGAGGCATTGCATCCCGTTGTGGCTGCTGGCGGCGATCAACGATCAGCGGTGCTTGGTGTCGTTTCATTGCTCATATGGGCATTGCTCATCGTCGTCACTTTAAAATACGTCTACATGCTGATGCGTGCCGATAACCGTGGCGAAGGTGGCATTCTTTCGCTGGTGGTCTTGGTTGAAACCCAACTCAAGAAAAAGGGTGGCATCGTTTTAGCTCTCGGCATTATTGGCGCGGCGTTCTTCTTTGGCGATGCGATGATCACCCCTGCCATGACAACGCTCGGCGCTGTCGAAGGTCTAAAAGTCATCCACAAAGGGTTTGAACCTTACGTCGTTCCGATTACCTTGATAATCTTGGTTGGCCTTTTTCTATTCCAATACAAAGGCACCGCAGGCGTTGCAAAGATTTTTGCACCTGTCATTTTGTTGTGGTTCGTGGTTCTTGCTATCCTTGGCGCATATCATATTTTTGATGATCTCGAAATTTTCTTAGCCTTCAATCCAATGTATGGTTTGCAAATGTTGCTCGATCAACCGGGCCTCGCACTCATGGTTTTTGGCGGCGTTTTTCTCGTCGTCACTGGCGGCGAAGCGCTCTACGCGGATATGGGGCATTTCGGTAAAAACCCTATTCGCATTGCTTGGCTGGCAGTGGTTTTGCCGGGACTCGTTCTCAACTATCTGGGGCAAGGTGCATTCGTCCTCGCCAATCCAGAAGCAATCGAAAATCCATTTTATCTGATGGCGCCAACCTGGGCATTGATCCCACTGGTAATCCTCGCCATGCTTGTGGCTGTTATCGCCAGCCAAGCTGTTATCACTGGTGCATTCTCGATTGCGCAACAGGCCATGTCACTTGGCCTATTGCCGCGCATGGAAATCACCCATACCAGCGAAGAAGAACAAGGCCAGATTTACATTGGCCAAGTGAATTGGCTGATTTTATTTGGGGTGATCCTTCTGGTTGTCGTCTTCAAATCATCGACCAATTTGGCCTCTGCATATGGCATCGCAGTTAACACGTCGATGATTGTGGATACACTGTTGGCTTTAGTGTTCTTCTGGAAATCCAAAAATCTGCCGCGCTGGTTTGCCATCCCTGCCCTGCTTTTCATTCTAGTTTTTGAACTGATGTTCGGCATGGCAAATGCGCTTAAAATTCCGCACGGCGGCTATATGCCGATGCTCATTGGTGCGACAATCATATTGGTAATGGTCACTTGGTTGCGTGGCCGCCAAGCGCTTGCCGCAAAACTACGAATAGAATCTATTGAACTCACCGGACTTTTGGAAAGTCTTGAAAAGCGCGGACCAACCCGCGTGGCAGGGGCCGCAGTTTTCATGCAAACTGATAAAACTTTTGCACCAAGTGCTCTCATGCATAATTTGAAACACAACCGGGTTCTGCATGACATATTAGTGTTTGTAACTGTAGCCACAACAGATGAGCCGCGTCATGACGCATCGCAACGTGTATCGGTTTCGCGTTTGCCACTTGGCGCTTGGCTGGTTGAAGCAAAATTTGGCTATATGGAGCAGCCCGATGTACCCGCAGCTTTGCGCGCGTGTGAAGAACATGGCCTCGCTATTGATCCACGCCAGGCCAGCTATTTCTTGGGCCGCAGGGTTATCCGCACCTCGGCGCGGTCTGCTTTGCCGTTCTGGCAGCAACGGATATTCATGATGCTGGCCAACCAATCCGCCCGAGCAATCGAGTTCTTCCGCATCCCGCCTGATCGCGTGGTAGAGCTTGGCATGCAAATGAGTGTTTAAATTTCAGGACGAAATATCATGAAAATAGACGGTCAATGTCATTGTGGTTTCATTCGCTATGAAGCTGAAATAGATATACAAGATGTTGAGATATGCCATTGCAAAGACTGTCAAGTCCTCAGTGGAAGCGCTTTTAGGGTCGTCGTTCCAGCTCCAGTTGAACATTTTAAACTGCTCAATGGCCAACCAAAAAACTACGTAAAAACTGCTGCGAACGGCGCTCGACGCAATCAAGCCTTTTGCCCAGAATGCGGCACCCCTTTGTATGGCAGTGCTGCCGATGGAATTCCAAAAATGTACGGCATCAGAGTGGGCACTATACGCCAACGTGATCAGCTTGTACCGCTTCACCAATACTGGATGACATCCGCGTTGCCTTGGTTAGATTCATTGCCCAACATTCCGAAAACGGATGGTAACTAAATGCGCTCTCTTTCTCCATTTTCTCTTCCGGGTAAATTCTGGCGTGGCAATCTTCACACCCATTCAAACCTTTCCGATGGCGCGTTGCCGTTAGAAACTGTGGTCAATAACTACAAAAATGCGGGCTATGATTTCGTGGCCATGACCGAGCATTTCATCGCGCATTTCAACTGGCCGATTGCTGATACACGATCTTTGCGCTCAGAAAACTTTACGACTATTCTCGGCGCTGAACTCCATGCGCCAGAAACCACTGCTGGCGAACTTTGGCATATCCTAGCCCTTGGATTGCCTCTCGGATTTGCTTCAAATTTGGATGGCGAAACCGGACCAGAGCTTGCCATTCGTGCCCGAGCTGGTGGCGCTTTTGTTGGCATTGCCCACCCAGCTTGGAGCCAACTCACCATTGAAGATGGCCGCGCCCTGCTCTCGTCGGCCCATGCTGTTGAAATTTACAATCATGGTTGCGCCGTCGAAAACGATCGCGGCGATGGCTGGTATCTCGCTGACCAATTGCTAAATGAGGGCAACCGCCTGAGTGCTTTTGCAACCGATGATGCCCATTTCAAAAATCATGATTATTTCGGCGGCTGGGTTCATGTGAAATCCGAAAGCTTGCAGCCCGACGCCCTGCTCGCTGCCCTCAAAGCTGGCAATTATTACTCAAGCCAAGGCCCTCAATTCCATGACATCCGTATGGCCGGCAAACTGATTGAGATCGATTGTTCGCCAGTGGACTTCATCACCGTCGTTTGTGGCACATCGCGATCATGCGTGGAGGCAGGCAAAGCAATCACCGGTGCAAAATTCGATTTGGCAAAGCTAGAGCAAGGATGGCTCCTCAATAAAATCAGCCCATGGTTCCGCGTTACCATCCTAGACCACGCCGGAAAGCGCGCTTGGAGCAATCCAATCTGGTGGGATGAACTAGCCTAACCACTTTCCATCTGCTATTGCAGTGCAGCATTGCACTGGAGATTGAGTCATGGCCATCAAAACCCGTATTGAATCCGATACATTCGGCGAGATCAAAGTTGACGCTTCGAAGTATTGGGGTGCGCAGGCTGAGCGTAGTTTGGGGAATTTTAAGATTGGTTGGGAAAAACAACCCGCTTCGGTCATTCGCGCGCTCGGCATTGTCAAGCGCGCTGCTGCCGAAACTAATACGCAACTGGGACGCCTTGATGCAAAGCTTGCAACGACAATTATTGCCGCCGCACAAGAGGTTATCGAAGGTAAACTCGACGCCCATTTTCCCTTGGCCATTTGGCAAACGGGATCCGGCACGCAATCCAACATGAACGCCAATGAAGTGATTTCAAACCGCGCCATTGAAATGTTGGGTGGCGTCATGGGTTCCAAAAAACCGGTCCACCCCAATGACCATGTCAACATGAGCCAATCGTCGAACGATACTTACCCGACTGCGATGCACATCGCGTGCGCCGAAGAAATCCATCATCGCTTGCTGCCCGCACTACAAATGCTGCGCAACGCCCTGAATGACAAAGCCCATCAATGGGCGAAGATTATCAAGATCGGCCGCACCCATACCCAAGATGCAACACCGATTACCCTTGGCCAAGAATTCTCCGGCTATCGTCAGCAAATCGAAAATGGCATTGCCCGTATTGAACAAACTTTGCCAATGTTGATGCAGCTCGCCCAAGGTGGCACAGCGGTGGGAACGGGTCTGAATGCGCCCATTGGATTTGCTGAAAAAGTAGCAGAAGCGATTGCCAATATCACCCGCCTACCCTTCACAACGGCCCCAAACAAATTTGAAGCCCTCGCCGCGCACGACGCAATGGTAATGACCCATGGTGCGATTAACACCGTCTCCGCATCTCTCTTTAAAATCGCCAATGACATTCGGTTTTTAGGGTCAGGTCCACGCTCTGGCCTCGGCGAATTGTCTCTCCCTGAAAATGAACCCGGTTCTTCTATTATGCCCGGAAAAGTAAATCCAACCCAATGCGAAGCGCTTACAATGGTCTGTGTACAGATCTTCGGAAACCACGCCGCTTTAACTTTCGCTGGTTCGCAAGGCCATTTCGAACTCAACGTGTTCAACCCAGTCATGGCCTATAATTTCTTACAGTCCGTTCAACTCATGTCGGACGCGGTTGTGAGTTTCACGGAAAACTGCGTGACCGGTATTGAAGCCCGCGAAGATAACATCAAAGCAGCACTCGACCGCTCGCTCATGTTGGTCACCGCTCTTGCGCCCAAATACGGGTATGACCGCGCCGCAAAAATTGCCAAAACTGCGCACAAGCACGGCACCACATTGCGCGAAGAAGCCATTGCAGATGGCATAGATGCAAACGACTTTGATGCCATTGTGCGCCCCGAAGATATGCTCGGTCCAAAATAATGGCAGAATTGATCAATCTACGATTACACAAAAAATCTCTCGTTCGCGCAGAGAAATCGCAGAACGCCGAAGCCAATCGGCAGAAATTTGGTCAAACAAAAGCTGACCGGGAATTGACCAACGCGAAAGCAAAACTGGTTTCTAAAACCCTCGATGGTCATAAAAAATCCGACT
>JAYUOP010000203.1:0-2947 GCA_043760745.1 Hyphomicrobiales bacterium | reverse complement strand
TCGAATACGACAAGATCACCGGCCGAAATTCCCAAAGCAACGAGATCAACAGCCACCGCATCCAGCGAGCCCACGTCCGCATTCGTCTTGAGATAGGTTGCCTTCGGATTCAGTACAACATGAACCGCTGCACCACCGATTTCGGTGTTGCCAGTAATTGTAATCGCCATGACCGTCCCTCCCAAAGGAATTCCCGGCCCCCGTATTAACCAATGTTAATACTTTCGTTTGTGCAAGTAAACTGGAGAGTTATTGGCGGAGGGGGTGGGATTCGAACCCACGGTACGCTTTCACGCACAACGGTTTTCAAGACCGTCGCAATCGACCACTCTGCCACCCCTCCGTTTGGGAAACTGCTGATCGCTTGACAGCCCATGTAGCAAATCTTGCGGCGGTGGCAAGTGCTATTGCGCGTATGAACCATCTTTCTGGTCTAAAATGCGCTTCATTTCGGCAAAATGGCTATGGAATTGCTCGCGGTCGCCTTCCCATTCCTGCGCGGTTTTCTCAGCCACATCGGGGGTCATGACGTGCAATGGCTTTCCGGTTTGATAGGCGAGCACCAAATTCCGGCACGCGCGCTCAAGGTAATAGGTGAGGTCAAAGGCTTCGGCGACGGTTGCCGCGCAGATCAAAATGCCGTGATTGCCCATCATCATAATCGATTTATTGCCCATAAGCCGAGCAATGCGGTCGCCTTCTTCATCAGAATTCGCCATGCCGCCATAGCTCATATCAACTGCAACCCGATTAAAAAACCGCGCCGTGTTTTGATCAATCGCTTTGATTTCAGGATCAGCCAGCGACGCAATTGCCGTGGCGTAAGGCGGATGAAGATGAATAATGCAGCGCGCTTGGGGCAGGGCGGCATGTAACCGGCCGTGCAAAGACCACGCAGTTAAATCAGGCGCATCGGGCCGATCCATGGTGGATTTATCATCCGCATTTAATAAAATCAGCTCAGAAGCTTTCAAACTCGAAAAATGTTTCCAGCGCGGATTCATCAAGAATTTCTTGCCGTCATTGGAAACTGCTAAGCTGAAATGATTAGCCACAGCCTCATGCCAATCATAAAGCGCAGCAAGCCTAAATGCCGCCGCAAGATCAACACGGTCTTGCCATTCACTCGAGTCATACGCTTGTGCAGAATTTAACTTGGCAATATTGTTCATGAGAGCACTCCAAACCGAATTCAAATGATGATATACAACAACCAACACGTCAACCAGTGCAAAATGCTTGTTGCCAGTTTTAACGAGGTATTTTTTGATGAAAAAGTTTCTAACCGGTGTTGCGATTGCCCTAAGTCTGTCTACTTTTAGTCCAACTGGAGCATTTGCCGAAGCAGGTCCAGAAGGCAAGTGGACCATGAACAAGAATAAAGTTACGGTTCAAGTGGCTTTTTGCGGTGGCGAAAACCTTTGCGCAACAATTGTTGGTCTCGCAAGACCGATCAGCAGCATTGACGGTAAACCAAAAACCGACCGGGAAAATCCAAACGCAGCTTTGCGTTCGCGACCTGTTATGGGGCTAATGGTCATGAACGGCATGGTTCCTGCGGGTGCAAACATCTGGAAGGGCAAAATTTACAATGCCGACGATGGTGGAACCTATCGCGCAACGATGAAACTTGTCGGCAACAAAATGATCGTAAAAGGTTGTTGGGGGCCGTTTTGCAAAGATATGAACTTCGCGCGTATTGATTAAGTAAAAGGTTTGACAGCAGTACTGCCGCTGTCGCAATTACTACGTATTCAGGCGTTTAAGTCTGCTGCTGCAGTTGATGAGGAGAGTTTGCGTTGCGTTTAGTTTTGGGTTTTTTAGCGGTTGCCGTGGCAAGTCTTTGCAGTTTGACCGCCAGCTTTGCCCAAACGGCGACAACACCGCCGGCCCAAGTCGTGATCGCGCCGTTGCCATTTCCGAAGCTCCTCAAGCTTGCAAAAGTTGGTGATGAAGAGGCGCAAATGGCTGTTGCCCTCGCTTATCAATCCGGCACGGAAGTTCCGCAAAATATGACAGAAGCCGCAAAATGGTTTCGCGAGGCCGCATTAACGGGAAATCTAGATGCGCAATTCCGCCTTGCTGCAATCGTGAGCAAGGGTGCAAAAGGCCTCACCCAAGATTTGCCAACGGCCGTAAAGCTATATCAAACTGGCGCCGACAAAGGCCATGCTGAATCCCAAAACATGCTTGGCCAACTTTATCAAAACGGCACCGGCGTGCCCAAAGATATGTCTAAGGCTTACGCTTGGTTTCAAAAAGCAGCGGACGCACGCCTGCCCGTGGCCGAAAACAATCTTGGGATCATGTACCTTAATGGCGTCGGCGTAACACGGGATTTGAGCGCGGCATTTAAGTTGTTTGATCGCGCGGCTCAAAAGGGCGATGGCTGGGGTTTAAATAACCTTGGCGGAATGTATGAAATGGGCTGGGGTGTGACCGCTGATAAGAAAAAAGCAAAATCTCTTTATGAGCAAGCATTTGCGGCTGGCATTCCCTCAGCTTTGAAAAACTTGCAACGCTTGTCAACTACAGCCACAATTGCCCAACCCGCTCGCCAAACGAGTAATTGATTTAACAATCGCTTAACTACCTTTCCCAACTGGATGTTTACGCAATCCGGTCAAAACTATGGGCTTGAGCGATTTTTTCCAAATCGCCAGTAAGTGGCTCGGGGGAGCTGGTGGAGTGGTTATGCGTAAATCTTGTTTTGTTTCGGCTTGCATTATTGCAGTTGGTATAGCGCTTTCGGGTTGCTCATCAAATAAACCCACTTCAAATGCAAAAACCACAAGTGGCTTTATAGCCAGCTCAAAACTAGATCCCTTTGCCGGCACCGGTAGCCCATATTTCAAAGGTAACGGCAAAATACCAATGGGTGGCGGCCGCTATCATGTGGGCTCACCTTATCAAGTTGCAGGCCGTTGGTTCACGCCTAAAGAACAAC
>JAYUOP010000202.1:0-2963 GCA_043760745.1 Hyphomicrobiales bacterium | reverse complement strand
ATATCCTTCTTGTCCAGCGCATAGGATTTCGACTTCCAAACCCGGATCATATCTTCCAGCGCGTGGGCGACATCGCCTACAACGGGGACATCAACCCGAACGGTTTTGTTGATTGATGACGGATCAATATCAATATGAATTTTCTTGGAGTTAGGCGCAAATGCATCTAACCGCCCGGTGATACGATCATCAAAGCGCGCACCAACATTGATCATCACATCGCAATCATGCATCGCCATATTGGCTTCGAAAGTTCCGTGCATGCCGAGCATGCCAAGCCAGTTTTTGCCGGATGCGGGATAGGCACCAAGCCCCATCAAAGTAGACGTCACCGGAATATTTGTGAGCTTCACAAATTCGCGGAGCAATTGCGAGGCGGTTGTGCCAGAATTGATCACGCCACCGCCGGTATAAAACAGCGGTTTCTTGGCTTTGGAAATCAGCTCAACAGCTGCGCGAATAGCATCCTGATCCGGCTTCACCTGCGGACGATAAGTTTTGTGCTCAATGTTTTTGGGGCCAACATAGCGCCCCTTGGCAAACTGAACATCCTTTGGAATATCAACAACCACGGGTCCAGGCCGTCCATGCGTTGCTACATAAAACGCTTCATGCAAAATCCGCGCGAGATCGTTTACATCTTTCACCAACCAATTATGCTTGGTGCAGGGCCGCGTAATGCCAACTGTATCACATTCTTGAAACGCGTCGCTGCCAATCAAGTGACTTGGCACTTGGCCCGTAAGACAAACCATTGGAATTGAATCGAGCAACGCGTCAGTTAATCCGGTCACAGCATTGGTCGCACCCGGACCAGAGGTCACTAAAACCACACCGCATTTGCCAGTGGACCGCGCATAGCCTTCAGCAGCGTGGGTCGCACCCTGCTCATGGCGCACCAAAATGTGTTTCACTTTTTCTTGTTGGAAAAACTCGTCATAAATCGGCAACACGGCGCCACCGGGATAGCCGAACACATGCTCAACGCCATGATCCGCCAATACGCGCAAAACAATCTCAGCACCCGTTATCAATTCACCCGTAGCCATATTGCAAACCCTCTATATTTCTCAAGTTTCGTTTCACACAAACATTCCCAATCGACAATAAAAAAGGCCCCCAAGGGAGCCTGTATTCCGCGTAACACCGAATAGCCCGGAAGGTTAACCTTCCGCGGTGCTACGCGATCCCACGACGACAATAAGAATATTTTTCATGAAAGCGATTTGTACGTGTGCGGAGGGTTTTGTCAAGAGGCACTTTGCTATGAATGCAATTTAGTCGCCAGTAGCAGGGTTTGGCTTTCCGTGTGGAGTAACCCGCGCCCATTCTTTCGCCTGCCCCCTGCCCCAAGTGAGTTGTCGCTTGATGAATTGGCGGGTTGCGATTTTTGCAAGTGCGCTGGCCTCGGCTAAGTTAAGCTCTCCGCGCAAATGGCGGACCAGTTCTGGAACGCCTATCGCTCGCATCATGGGCAAAGCTTGATCCCATTCCGCAACGGCGCGAACTTCTTCAATTGCGCCATGGGCAATCATAAGATCAAACCGCTGGTCCGCTTGCACATAAAGTTCTGTGCGCGGCACGTCGACCATGATGCGCTCAACCTGCACATCCTTCAAGAATGCGCTTTGTTGTGCTTGGGCTTGCCAATTCAAAAGCGATTGCCCCGTGCTTTCAATCACCTCCAAAGCGCGGGCAATACGTTGGCGATCATTTGGTTTTAGTTTCGCAGCATATGCGGGATCGCGGCGCAAAAGTTCGCCATGAATATCGCCTTCAAACCCACGCCATTTCTCTCGTGTGGTCGGATCAATCGGTGGGACCGAAGCCAGCCCTTGCTCCAAGGCCATAAAATACAATCCCGTGCCGCCAACAATAATGGGCAGTTTGCCTTTGCTCCAAACCGTTTCAATTTCCGCTATTACATCGGCCAACCAAGCGGCCACGGAATATGGGTTTGCGCCAGACACATGCCCATAAAGCCGATGCGGGACGACGCTTGCTTCTTCAACACTTGGTCGGGCTGATAAGACGTTCAGCTCCCGGTAAACTTGCAGCGCATCTGCATTAATAACCACGCCATCGCGCTCTTTCGCCAGCCGTACCGCCAAAGCAGACTTGCCGCTGGCCGTTGGTCCTGCAATAAGCAGCGCAGATTTTTGTTTCGTAGAGGCCATCATGTTATCCGTTCTCGTCCTCATAGCAGCCCCCGGTTCGAACGCAATCACCAGTGAAGTTGCGAGCTGTGTAGGAACCGAACCACGTTGGCTCGCCTTAAACGATGCAGCAGAATTTTCAACTTTTCCAGACTTAACAAAATTGCGCGATCAACTCACCCATTTGCCAATTGATGTGAATGTTGTGCCCATCGAAAACCGCCGCAAACGCTTACTAATTGCTGACATGGATTCAACGATGATCGAGCAAGAATGCATTGACGAACTCGGCGTTGTGGCGGGCGTTGGCGATCACATTAAATCCATTACCGCTCGCGCCATGCGCGGTGAAATCGACTTTGCCGATGCCCTGCGCGAACGCGTTGCATTAATGTCAGGAATGCCGGCCGCTGTCATTGATGAAATCGTCAGAGGCCGCTTGACCCTGATGCCCGGCGGCAAAACGCTTGTTGCCACGATGAAAGCTCATGGCGCATATACAGCCCTCGTCTCCGGCGGCTTTAAGCAATTTACCTCCCGCGTGGCTGAACTCGTTGGTTTCGACACCAATGAAGCCAATGACCTCATCATTCAAAATGGCAAACTCACAGGCCGTGTTGGCGAACCTATTCTCGGAAAAGAATCCAAAGTTGAAGCCCTTAATCGTCTATCGGCATTGCACGGCTTAACAGCAGCCGATGCAATTGCTGTGGGTGATGGAGCGAATGATATTCCAATGCTAAAAGCCGCAGGAATTGGTGTGGCCTTACACGCCAAACCGAAAGTACAACTCGAAGCTGATTATCG
>JAYUOP010000201.1:0-2963 GCA_043760745.1 Hyphomicrobiales bacterium | reverse complement strand
CACCAACATAAGAATGATACGTCGGCATCAGCTCTTGGCGATTATTGGAATCAAAGCCACCTAACAACAGGGCAATCGTTGGCGCATCATCAATCGCGCCAAGCGAGCTGCCGCATTTCTGGCAAAATGCACGCGAGGAATAATCTGAAGAACGGAATTTTGCTGGCTCGCCGCCGGAGCCGGTCCATGAAACAGCGTCGCGCGGAAATTCAACCCACATTGCTGTTAAAGACCCCGTATGCCTTTGGCACATTTTGCATGAGCACGTATGCGGCTTCAGCGCCGGACCCGTAGCCGCAAATCGGATATTCCCACACAAACATCCACCAACATAAGTTTTTGCCATCAATCCAATGCCTTTGTTTGATACAACATCACCCGAAGACCGCCATGATTGACGGGCGGTTCTGGCGCTGTAAAGGGTAGAGCCGTGGCATCGGCCAAATTCCGATCCGTGGTCACAAGCCCGACCCGCCAACCCGAAAACCGCGTCAACAATGTCTGCCCAAGGGCCGCATAAAGCGCCAGCAACGGTTTCTTATCGCCAATCCGCGTGCCATAAGGCGGGTTCACGATCACTAATCCCGGCGGCCCAGCTGGCGGCGTTAAATCACTAATTGGTTTTTGCTGAAAAACAGTGTTGTCCGCAACGCCAGCGCGCGTCGCATTCTCGCGGCTCATGCGAATGGCCCCTGCGTCCCGGTCGCTGCCGTAAAACTTTTGCCCACTTGCAATTGGTTTCACCGTGGTTCGCATCTTCTGCCATGCCGCATCATCAAATCCGCTTAAGTGCCCGAAAGCAAAGTCTCTTTGGCGACCGGGGTTTAAGCCTAAAGCGATTTCGGCGGCTTCAATAATGAACGTGCCGGAGCCACACATGGGATCAACCACGGTTTCTGTGCCATCATAGCCGCACCGCGCTAAGAAATAACTGGCCAATGTTTCGCGCATCGGCGCTTTGCCCACGGCTTCTTTGTGGCCGCGCTTATGCAAAGATGAGCCTGATGTATCTATGCTGATCGTCAGGAAATCATTTTCAAATCGCGCCTTAACGCTAACCTGTGCGTCCGCAGAAATCGGCGCACCCAACTCTTCGCGGATCGCCGTTTCAATCCGCTGGGTGGCAGCACCCGCATGGTAGATTTTAGATTTCTTGCAGGTCGCCTCAACATGCACCGGAACATCGGTGCGCAAAAATTGGCTCCACGGAAATTTCCGCGATAGCTTATCAAGCTGCGCCAAATGATTGGCATGAAAACCACCAATGCGAACCAAAACCCGCGTCACCCCGCGCAAAACCAAATTCGCCCGCCAAACCTCAGGCCATTTCCCGCGCACAGTAACCCCGCCGGGAATAATCTTCGGCGCAAAAAAATTATGCTTCACAGCCTCCGCATACAAAGCCGCCTCCGTCCCCGGAGAAGCCACAAGAAAAACTTCAAATTCAGTTTGTAAGGTCATGGAGTTGAGATAACGGATAAAATCTAAAGCTGCGATGTTTTTTTAAGTTTATTGAAAAGGGAATTCAGAACCACCACACACTTGATTATTATGCGCATAATAATGAGCATAATTATTGACCAACTATACGAAACTTGCGATAACTTATAGATGGGCAATGAGACAAACACCCGCAAAATCATAGCCCGACTTGAAAAAGAGGGTTGGATTATTATTTATGGTGGACGTCATGATAAGTTTGAAAACCAAATTTACCCGGGTTTAACCCTGATTTTGCAGCGCCATCGCGAGGTTTCGCCCGGCGTTGCACGTGACATTGCTAAAAAAGCAGGATGGATTTGATGACCCAATATATTGGAATACTAGACGGTAAGGGGAAAACATTTGGTGTTCGGTTTCCTGATTTACCCGGCTGTTATGGTGGTGGAGAAACTCCAGAAGCCGCAATCGCAGACGCGCAATCTGCCGCTCTCGAGTGGATTGGTTTTCGGGCTGCAAAAAATGAACCCGCACCTAAGGCTCGCACACTATCTGAGATTTTAAAATCAGAAGACGTAGACGCTAGTCAAAATGAAACTGCAGTTATGATCTCAGTGGTTCTTGACGCTGGCCGCACCGTTCGCGCAAATTTGACTTTTGATGCGGGGCTGTTGGCAGCAATTGATACTGAAGCGACTAGCCTTGGCCTGACAAGATCAGCGTTCCTTGCAAGTGTTGCAAGAGAGCGTTTGGCTTTGGTTTGAATTGCAAGCAAATCTCACTTTTGTTACTGCTTCCAAGCATTACTAACACAACAATAACACGCCTTTGATTCATAAGAGACACCTAGTTACAAGCCATGCGCGACCCTTTCAGGGTTCTTGGAAAATGCAACTGATGTCTCTGAACAACCGCCTCCTGTCTCTCCGACTTAAACACCTGAGGCGGACACATCTTCCAGCAGAAAATAGCCGCAAAGGCCGCTATCAAATAACGCCGCATGAAGCGTAGCGAGGATGGTTTCCCAGGACGCAGGCGTAGTTCACCCTTTGATTGCGGCGCAACTAATTAATTGCCTCTAGGGAAAATTCCAATTACCTTCAACCATATGCGAGTCTCCGAGATGATGAGGCCCGATGGGCGAGTATTTCTGAAGAGCGAATGGGACTAGATCAGCGATGAATGGCCTTGCGTATCCTTTACCAAGCGGAAGGTTGGCGCAAGTTCGTGGCTGGATGGGACATTCTTATTTAAGTTGGCACTACCAGCACCACGATGACCCGCCTGCCGGAGCATCGCAGTCGCCTGATTTCTGCAGTTGACGATGAGCCAACAAGGATAGAGGGTAACGATTGGCCTAGAGTTTTACAATGCTAATTTGGCAATATCGGTAAGGGCAGATCGCATGAGAAATCTTGTTATTGTTGTGATCGCGGTTGGTTTGGCCGCAGTATTCCTTTCAAGAAGAAACGACACTTCAATTGTGCCGCCCAATACGGTTGTCAAAAGTCGAGAAAAACCTG
>JAYUOP010000200.1:0-2966 GCA_043760745.1 Hyphomicrobiales bacterium | reverse complement strand
TGCTGAACCACCATACCGCTTTGAGGCGCGGCATGGGGCAGCCTGAACATACAGCCGCATCAATCATGGCGCAGCTTGCCGAAATTGCGCCAAAGATTTTGCCATTCTCTGATGCGGTGTGGGCCAAGCTTGATGATATGCGCCGCGACGGAAAACGCATTTTGTTTGAGGGTGCGCAAGGCATATTGCTTGATATTGATCATGGCACATATCCCTATGTGACATCGTCAAACACAGTGGCGGGGCAGGCGGCAGCGGGTTCGGGCCTCGGCCCATCGGCGGTGAATTATGTGTTGGGCATTTGTAAAGCCTACACAACGCGCGTTGGCTCTGGGCCGTTTCCGACAGAGCAAGCCAATGAAGTGGGTGAGTGGATCGGCGCGCGCGGCCATGAATTTGGCACGGTTACGGGCCGTAAGCGCCGTGTGGGTTGGTTTGATGCGGTGTTGGTGCGACAAGCGATCAAGACCTCTGGCATTCAAGGCATTGCGCTCACCAAGCTTGATGTGCTGGACGGGCTTGACGAAATTAAAGTGAGCATTGGTTATAAGCTTGACGGCAAACGCATCGATCTGTTTCCGGCAGCGGAAGATCAACAGGCGCGTGTTGAGCCGATTTATGAAAGCTTTGAAGGTTGGAAGGGAACAACCGCAGGGGCGCGGTCGTGGTCCGCACTTCCGGCGCAGGCGGTCAAATATGTGCGTTACTTGGAAGAGCTCATCCAATGCCCCATTGCTATGCTTTCTACGTCGCCGGAGCGTGAAGATACGATTTTGATGAAGGATCCGTTTGCGGATTAAAAATCGCGGCGTTCAACGAAAAAACCGTATAGCGATGTAAGCAAAGACACCAATAGTAGCATGTTGAAAAACGTGGCTGGGATGCCAAGGATGAATACGCTTATCAACCCCATCACAGGGTTGAGAAGCTGAAAGAAATTAACCGCAAAAATATACCCGAGTAACACGGCCACGAGGATCAGATGCACGATCACCAAAAGGCCCAATATGCGCCAATTGTTTCCAGCCGTTTTTTCGAATGACTGCTTCATGCTGATCGGCGTATCATTGATTGCAATAGCGGGTAAGCCCAACGAAATGCGATATGCGGCGACACCGAGCTGAATGACTAATGCCAAAATGATCGCCGAGAAGACCGCGGGTAAAAATTCGGCCACGCCAACCAAGATTAACAAAGGAACAAAGCAAACCACATCAATCAAAACCACACGCGCAAAATAAGATTGAACAGTTTTATCAACACGAAATGGTTTGACGGTGTTCAACGGCACATCGCGTAAAATAAATTGATGCCACGACACAGCAACGGATGATGTCGCGATAAGATTGAGAACAATGACGACAACGTCAATCCAACGCAGTTCGAGTTGTAGGGGCGATGACTTTGGGTGCGGAAAAAGTTGCAAGCCAATGATGTTAATCAACGCAATCAGTGCAAGCCAAGGAACAGCCAAATTTAGCATCGGACGCCAATGTGCTTTAATGCCACTGAGAATATGCGACATTGCCTTTGAAACGGGCATTATTCTGAAAGGTATAATTGGCGGACTCATCAGTTCAGTTCCGATTAAAGCGGTTGAGCCTTCATCTGTGGCACCTCAAATTTTGGAGCAACAACTGGTTGTTCCTGCAACTGGCTGGCAAAATTTCTCAGAATAACGGCTGGAAGTTCTTGAACAGTTTTTGGTCTTCCTGTCAGAAATCCTTGGATGTAATCGCAAGCATACTCCCGCAATAAAGCCACATGCTCAGGCGTTTCGATGCCTTCTGCAGTAATTTTAAGGCCGAGATTGCGCGAGAGATCAATAATTGAGCGCAGCATGCCGCGCACCAAATGTGTGCTGTCTAAAGCTTGCACAAACGATCTATCGATTTTGAGTTTTGAAAATGGGAACTTCCAAAGATAACTCAAGCTCGAATATCCTGTGCCGAAATCATCAAGCACAATGGCGCAACCCATATCGCGCAGTGAATTGAGCTGCGATAAAACCATTTCGGAATCTTTGAGCATTGTGCTTTCGGTTATTTCGAGTTCCAATCGATAAGCCGGGAAACTCGATAACTCCAACGCATTATGAACATCAGTAATCAGCGTGCCGTTATAAAATTGCTCAGGTGAAATGTTGACTGCCACAGTCAGATGGTTCGGCCATTTTGCGGCTTCGCTGCATGCTTCAGCCAATGCCCAAGCGCCAAGTTTGTTGATGGCGCCTGACTCTTCCGCAACGGGAATGAACTCGGCTGGTGATATTGTTCCAAGTTCTGCGTGATCCATGCGCATCAAGGCTTCAAAGCCACACAGCTCGCCCGTCTTGGTGTTGTAATAAGGCTGATAGTTAAGTTTGAAATGTTGCTTGTCGCTGGCATCATTGAGCGCCTGCATCACATTGGCCTTGCGCCGTGCCACTTGGGCGAGTGCCGGATTAAAGAACGCATAGCCCGCACCACTTTTTTCATTTGCGGATTTGAGCGCAAGCCCCACATTCTCTAAAAGTTCCAGCGCATCTTTTTGGCCTTCAACGGTGAGCGCAACGCCCGCGCCCATTTCCACTTTCAAATGCCTGTCAACCCAGTCTACAGGCTTGCTAAGCGCTTCGATCACTTGCTTGGCGGTGGTCAAAGCTTCAAGCGGATCGTGAATGCTTGGGATGAAGATTGCAAAACTCCAGTAGTCCAAGCGACAGCAAAGCGTGTTAGCGTCTCGCATCGTGTTTAAGCGCGCGGCCAAAGCTGAAATCACATAGTCCGCCACATGGCGGCCGAGCGAACCGGCAATGCGCGGAATGCCGCGAATGCCAATCTCAATCATCGCCCCTTTGTTTTCGCTATAGTCTGTTGCGGCAATAATGCGGTCAACTTCTGAAACGAAAGAGCTGCGGTTCATCAAGCCTGTCAGTTGATCATGACGCACTAAATGGGCAATATCTTTCTCAAGCTGCGCAGCAT
>JAYUOP010000199.1:0-2973 GCA_043760745.1 Hyphomicrobiales bacterium | reverse complement strand
CTTCGTCTTCTTCTTCAACGAGGAACGTATCATCTTCATCGTCGGCAGCATCGGGGGCGTCTTCGCCAAGATCAACATCTTCAATGCCTGCGGTTTCGTCGTCGGCCTTTTCTTCGGCTTCGGCTTCATCCAAGCTGATCAATTCCACTTCGCCAGTGTCTGTATCATCACCGGCTTCTGTGTCGCGTGGTTTAGGGGCGGCTTGTGGGATGGCACCGGGATAATCTGCTTTTGACGGCAATATAGCCATGGCCACAAAGCTGGTGGAGCATTTGGGGCAGGTGATCGGGTCTTTCAACAGGTCATAGAAACGCGTTGCGCAGTTTGGGCAGGTGCGTTTTGTTCCAAGCTCAGCTTTAACCAAGGGGATATCCTTTCGACGGGAAAACGGGGTTGACGCGGCTCATGCCACGGCTGTGGCTGAATGTCAAAAGGGGAGTTTGAGGAGACGCAAACCTTCGGGCGCGGCGGCACAATTGGATGCCAATCAAGCCGCGCGCTGCGTAGGTGCGGGATTTGGTTTAATTAAAACATCTTTCCAGCGGCTAATGGTGGTTTATCTGCAAAGCCACAAGTGGGCGCTTAGGCTTTTGTCTCGGCCACTAAGGCCATAGTTTCGGCGCCCAGTTGCAAATCTGGAATATGTCCAAAGAACTGGCGTCGTAGACTGCCCCTTCGATCAATGAGGAGTATGGTCGGTGTGCCTTGCATTTCGTAGAGTTGCATCGTCTTTGGAATTGGTGTTTGCGGTGTTTGCGGCTGATCGATGGCCACTGGAAATGTGATGCGATTTTCCATGAGAAAGGCCTTGAGTGAGACAGGACCCATTGCATCATGGTGTTCAAACACCGTGTGCAAACCCAGCACAGCCACATCATTTTCTGCAAACAGTGCGTGGGCCTGCCGCAATTGTGGGATGAGTTGCGATACGCATCCGGGGCAGAGCATCTGAAACGCGCCCGCCAAGATGACACGACCCCTCAGGTGAGCGAGGGTCAGCGGTGTTTGGCTGTTCAGCCAGTGTTGGACACTCCATTCTGGCGCTGGCCCATTGTCTTTCATCTTAGTCACCATTTACCTAATCTACTTTGTTGGCGTCCCCGGCAGACTTAAATCACCGCTTGCAATGTCAAACACACTAGCAACGCATAACAGTGGCGCATGGGTTGATGCATTCACGCGGAGCCCAGCTGAGACACCATCAAATTTCAATTTGGAAACATCCCCCAGCACTTGAGCTGGTACTTTTACAGTGACCACCGACCCAGATAATTCTGGTAGAAATTCGGGGCTATCAATGAACAAAGGAAGGCCGGGCCAGTTTGTTGGCAGTTTTGGCTTGGCGCCGGTTGGAATGTCTTTACTTTCAAACTGCCTTTGCCGCAGGCATCGTCGGGTTCCAAAACAACCCAGTGGCTGTGCCAGAGATTGCCATCATTGGCTTTGTTTCCATCACTGTTTTCATCGACGGCCGGTGTATCATCAAAATCAGGGTGGGAGGTGACAGCCAATGCAAGAATGCCTTGATCAGCTTCAAAACCAACTGCCGCTGAATTCAAATTTGTGGGCCAGACGTAAGAATAAACTGAACTCCCCGCCAATCTTCCCGTGGCTGCTGGTTTGCTGGCGCCGGCATGACCGCTGACTGCGATCTTGAAGACGATGGTAGCACCCATTGTTATGATTTCGGTCTTTGTAATATCGAATTCAGTCTGTGCCGCGTTGCCGTGTTTGGCGATAATAGGATCGGCCAAAGCGGGGAAAGATGCGGAATTGATGAGTGCTGTTATAATGACAGCCGTTTTTGATGGTGTAATCTTAAACATAATGAACTCCATTCTTGATTAAGTTCACAATTGATAAAATCAATTAGGAGTGCTTATAAATGGAAGCGGCGCGCTAGGTCAACTTGTTTATTAGGAGTCCTTATTATTCTATTGCAAACTGACGAAATTGCAAAACGCATCGCTTCTGGATTGGGGCGATTGGCGTTGGCTCTTAAAGCAAAAGCTTGGAAAGGGGCTGTCGATGAAGGCATAACGCCTACACAAGGCGAGGTCTTGGCGCGATTGGCAGAGGTACCCACAGGTGCGCGCTTGAGTGAGCTTGCTCTGCAACTCGGTGTATCAGCGCCAACTGCCAGCGATGCTGTTTCAGCTTTGGTGGCCAAAGCATTGGTTGAAAAACGTGCGGGCGACGACAAACGATCCATCTCATTGAGATTAACCAAGGAAGGCAAAGCTCTTGCAATGCGCGCTGCGGATTGGACTGATTTTTTAGTTGATGCAGCACGCACGCTGAGCGAACGTGAACGCGAAAATTTTCTGGTGGCCTTGATCAAAATCATTCGCGCTTTACAAGTCACTGGAGATATTTCTCCACAACGGTTGTGCGTAACATGTGAGCATTTTCGCCCCCATATGCATCAAGACTCAGCTAACCCGCATCATTGCGCCTTCATAGATATGGCCTTCGGAGCGGCAGCGCTGCGACTGAATTGTACGGATCACGCGGAGGTGGAATCGGCGCGCCGCCAGGAGTTATGGGATCGTTTTTCCAACCTGTAGTTCTCCTTTTCTTGCTTGTTTCAGTGTGAAATTACGTGATCCTGGGCAGTGCACTTCACACAGCAGTTTCTAGTGACACGCTTTTTAATCCCGTGTAATCAGCCCGCCATGACCCACAGTTCATCTCAGCCCACACCGCTTATTTCCCGCAAAGCTTCTGGCCTTCGCGGCACCCTCAAAGTGCCCGGTGATAAATCGATGTCCCATCGATCGCTCATGTTTGGGGCGATTGCTTTAGGGCAGACGCGGATTTCGGGGTTGCTTGAGGCTGAGGATGTGGTGAATACGGCCAAGGCCATGGCAGCTCTGGGGGCCAAGACCACGAAGCTTCCATCGGGCGAATGGCTGGTGGATGGGGTTGGCATTGGCGGGCTGAAGTCACCTGAAGGGGATTTAGATTTTGGCA
>JAYUOP010000198.1:0-2974 GCA_043760745.1 Hyphomicrobiales bacterium | reverse complement strand
CGGGGGAGACATTCACCGACACTGAGGCCGTTCAAATGGGTTTGATTGATTTTTGGGTCGCTAAGGGCGAGGGCCTGATGGCCGCACAAACACTGGCTGAGAAAATCCAATCGCGTGGTAGTTTTGCCACCCAAACTACCAAATTGATGATCAATGCAGCAGAAGGCGAAGACGCAGAACGCGCGATCGAAGCCCTAGGCGGTGTGGCGGTTGCGGCCAGTGCAGAACTCCGCGAAAATCTTGCCAAGTTTGCCGCCGCCAAAAAGAAATAACATTCGACCTGCTATAAGCTTGGTCTTTCTCGCAACAAGCTGGTAGAGCCAGCCCTAACAAGGAGGGCTAATCCCATGGCCAAGAAGAAACCACGCGTTGACGATACCGTTTTGATTTTTGATGTAGTCTATGAAGATGGCGTAAAAAGTTCGCGCCGCCGCGTGACTGCTGCTGAACTGCCCGACGGCGACAGCGAAGCAAACATCAAAACCGCGATCATGACCCAGGACCGCAAAATTTCCGAAATGTCTGGTAACAATCGCGGGCCAATTAAAACCATCACCAAGTCAGCGAGCTAATCAGCTCGCTGCAGTTTGTTTGCCATTGAGCTGTGCTGCAACTTGCCGAAACGACACGAGCACACGGTTCTTTTCATCCCACAATGCAAGTCGAACGGCTTTCAAACTTTGGGCGATTGATAAGCGGCCGATCTCATTCAACTCCGGATGCTCTTTCAAAACCTGTGGCAGGCGATGAAACGGAATCCGGCTTGAGAGATGATGCAAATGGTGAATACCAATATTGCCGGTGATCCACATCAATGGCTTTGGTAAATCATAAAACGAACTGCCATGCAAAGCGGCGTGCTCATGAGTCCATGTGCCATTGCGATCCCAATGCGTTTCATCAAACTGATGTTGCACATAAAACATCCAAACGCCGATCGTTGCTCCGAGGCAAATGATGGGTACATGCACTAAGAGCAGAGTATGCCAACCCGCATAATAAACCATCAGTGTACCGATGATTGCCATAGCGATGTTCGTAAAAATCACACTAAGAACGGCGGGACGGCCAGACTTCAACGCATCGGTAGGGAAACGATGACTGAACACAAAAAGATAAGCTGGTCCGATGACAAACATAACAAACGGATGTCGGTACAGGCGATACTTCAATCTGCCAATCTGAGACAACGCCAAGTATTCGTCAACAGTGAGGGTGTCAATATCGCCAATACCGCGCCGATCTAAATTTCCAGAACTGGCGTGATGCAGTGCGTGGCTATGCCGCCAATATTCAAATGGGGTAATCGTGATAACCCCGAGAAACCGCCCAACCCATTCATTGGCTTGGCGCGTTGAGAAGGCTGAACTGTGTCCGCAATCGTGCTGAATGATAAACAAGCGTACCATGAAACCAGCTGCCAAAACTATTGGCAAAACCGCAAACCATGAACCCCGCTCAACGAGATACCATGAAAGCGCCCATAGCGCCATAAAGGGTACAATCGTGATGATAATTTCATAAACCGTGCGGAGATCATCGGGGTTACGGTATGGAGCAAGGCGCGCCATCCAACTCTGGGGTTTTGAACTCAAGATAATAGGCTCATAAATCATCGCTCTTTCACAAGAGCCTACAGAATCGCGAAGCCCCCTTGGGGAGCGTTCATACATGGTCCTTTGCCCGTCGGGAAGCGCTGATTTTACCGAATGATATAGGAAAAACGCCGCAGTTGAAGGGTTTTGAATATTCAAATCACTCCCTTGCCACTGTAGCGCAATTAAGTGATGATCACGAAAAATTGTCCTCACATAATCAGAAAGCATTACACCATGTCAAAAATACCAAACTCAGTTGCCATTCTTGGTATTTTTGTCGCTGATCTCGCGTTTCGCGCTGGCCGCTTGCCCATCATGGGCGAAACAATATTAGGCTCTGGTTTCCAACTGGGGCCAGGCGGCAAAGGCTCCAACCAATCAGTAGCTGCCGCCCGGAGCGGTGCACACACCACATTTATTTCATGCCTCGGCCAAGATGATTTTGCCGCCAACGCCAAGGCGACGTGGGGAAAAGATAATGTCCATTTGCAAATCCGCGAAAGCACGACGCACCCCACGGGTGCTGCCTTCATTTTCGTCGATGATAAGACCGGCGAAAACGCGATCATTGTTGTGGCTGGAGCCGCAGGAACACTGTCCATTGCCGATGTTGAAGAGCGCCGTGCATCGATCGAGAATGCGGAAGTTTTCATTACCCAGTTAGAACAACCAATTCCTGTCGCTGAGCGCGGGCTTGAAATTGCCAGAGCTGCCAAGACCCGCACCATTTTCAATCCCGCCCCCGCTGCAGTTGTTCCTGCATCATTGCTAAAACTCTGCGACTACATCACGCCCAATGAAACCGAAGCCAGCACCTTGACAGGTATTGAAGTCACCTCTGAAGTAAGCGCGCGCCAAGCCGCCGACGCATTTTTAAAAATGGGTGTGAAGACAGCCATCATCACCTTGGGTGCTGCCGGTGTTCTTTTGCACAACACAAAAATTTCGCAAGTTGTACCCGCATTCAAAGTCGGTGCCGTTGTCGATACAACAGGTGCAGGTGACGCCTTCAATGGTGGCTTTGCAGCAGCATTAGCCTCTGGTGCTTCAGACCTCGAAGCCGCTCGCTTTGGCTGTGCGGTAGCCGGAATATCGGTCACCAGACCGGGCACGGCCCCTGCTATGCCATACGCCCATGAGGTCGCCGAACTGTTGAAGCGGGGATAGGATTGAAATCGGAGCGGAGGGCCCTCTTCCGGCCTTTGGCCACCTTCTCCCATTGGTAAGAACCAACGGGAGAAGGCCCATAATTTCAACGCCTTCTCCCGTGCACCTTTGCATGGGAGAAGGTGCCCGAAGGGCGGATGAGGGCGCTTGTTTTGCCAAGAGCGATTGCCGTGCTTACTGCGCAAAAATTCACGACGAATCCCAACAAC
>JAYUOP010000197.1:0-20805 GCA_043760745.1 Hyphomicrobiales bacterium | reverse complement strand
GTCGCGCGGCATTATTGCCGCCGGTGCGGGGGACGCCCAAGCCGCCGCCCGTCATGCGGTAACCGCTGGCAATAATCTCATGGATGAACCGCTCGTCAATGTGCTCGCCGCCCAAGCAGCACAATTGAAAGGCGACCGCCCCGCCGTCAAAAAAATCTTTGAAGCAATGGCCAGTGACAAAGACACCGAAGCCATGGGCCTTCGCGGTCTCTTCGCTGACGCCAATCAAGCCCGCGATATTAAATCCGCAAAAACCTATGCCGAGCGCGCGCTGGCCCTCAATCCAAGGCTCAATTGGGCCGCATCAGCCATGTTGCAAATCCAAGCCAAACAGAAAAACTGGGCCGAAGCTTTGGTCACGGTTGGAAAACAAGCCAAAGCCGGCGCCATAACCACGGCAGAAGCCGAGCGGAAACAGGCAGTCCTTTACACGGCATTGGCCCTCGCCCAAGAAGATACCGATAGCGATGCAGCACTCACCAACGCATTGAAGGCCCACAAGTTACAGCCAAGCTTGGTCCCCGCCGCCATTGTTGCTGGCAGGCGTTATGTTGCCCTCGGCAAACCCAAAAAGGCGATTGCAATTTTATCTGAAACCTGGGCACTTGCACCCCATCCTGATGTCGCCGAAGTGCTGGCCCACGCCAAACCCGGCGATGGCCCAGAAGACCGCTTTGAGCGCGTCCGCGATCTCATCGGTTCCAACATCAATGACCTTGAGCAGGCTTATGCCTTGGCCCGCGCCGCCTGCGCTGCCAAGCGCTGGGACGTCGCCAAGAAAACGCTTGAGCCATTTTGCGCCGCCCCCCAAACCCGCATTTGCGCTTTGATGGCGGATATCGAACTTGGCCTCGGCGATAACGGACGTTCGCGCGAATGGTTAGCGCGCGCCATTCATGCTCCGCGCGATCCTTTATGGGTGTCGGATGGCGTTGCCAATCTGCGCTGGACCCCGGTCTCGCCCATCACTGGGGATATTATCCCGTGCGAATGGAAAGTGCCGTTTGAGATGGAGCCATACGCGCCAAGCCTCGCCGCCCCTGCGGAAATCACCGCACTCTTGCCCACGCCGACGGCTCAAAAACCGCAAGCCGTGCAATCCACCAGAGCCCCCGATGATCCCGGCCCCGACGGTTTTGATCTCACTCCACCATAATCGCCAGTTGAAAATCTGAGCAAATCGGTTTAGGGACCAATCCATCCAACCAAGCCGCTTTAGCTCAGTTGGTAGAGCACCGCATTCGTAATGCGGGGGTCAGGTGTTCGAGTCACCTAAGCGGCACCATTTTTTCATTCAGCAAACTATCTGCCGCTCGCATGTAGGATGGTGAGATACTCACAATACCCAAAAACGCGCCCACGTCGTTTGCCCGTGACCTCTTCGACAATTCCAAGCTTGAGCAACTGTTCGAGAGCGCCATTCACTGTTGGCATTGTTAAGCCTGTCGTCTCAACCATTTTGGCAGCGGTTGCAAAGGGGCTGGTTTTTAGAGATTCATAGACTTGAAGGGTGGAGCCTGTGCGCTCGCCAGCTGTTGCTATTCGTTCACGGTCTTTTGCAAAGAGTGCTGCAATCTTTGTGGCGGAGTCGAAGGCTTCGTTAGCGGTTTCGGTGACGCCCGTGAGGAAGAATTCAAGCCATGCTTCCCATGCGCCGCGCTCGCGCACCTCCTGAAGCAGGCGGTAATAGTCTGCACGATGGCTCTTGAAATAGAGGCTGAGGTAAAGCAACGGCTCATGCATGACACCGTTGGCACACAGATAAATCGTGATCAGCAAGCGGCCAAGACGGCCGTTGCCATCGAGGAATGGATGAATCGACTCGAATTGAACGTGAAGCAGGCCAGCTTTAATCAGCGGAGGGATTTCGGGTGTTTCCGTGTGAATGAACTTCTCAAACTGATCGAGTGTCTGCATCAACAAATGTGGCGGTGGCGGCACATATACAGCATTGCCCGGACGGGTTCCGCCAATCCAGTTTTGCGTGGTGCGGAATTCACCCGGAGCCATGCCCGCTCCCCTGCCGCTGTCCAGCAGCATGGCATGCATTTCCCTGATCAGCCGCAATGAAAGGGGCAAAGTCTTCATGCGTTCCAGACCATGCATCATGGCGTTCACATAGTTGGAGACTTCCTTTATATCGTCGATGGGCGCACCCGCTCCAGCATCGGACTCAAAGCGCAGCAGGTCATTCAGCGTCGATTGCGTCCCTTCGATTTGCGAAGAAAGAACCGCCTCTTTGCGGACATACATGTAGAGGAACAGTTCTTTGTTCGGCAGCAACAGAGAAACGCCATCCAGCCTGCCCAAGGCCCTGTCTGCGGCGCTCAGCCGTTCTAGCATTCCCGTCAGCAGTATCGGCGGATCAGGTGGCAGCGGTGTCGGAACGTAAGCACGTACCTTCTCACCGGCCACTGCAGTTTCGTGGAATGTCCCTAGCCTGCCTTTCATAACGGTTCTCCTAATTGAGCTCTGCTTAAATAGCGCACTCCACTAATAAAGAAAATAGCAAAATTCTTTATTTACAGGGCTGTTTTCGCGCCTAAAACAGGCAATTTGACGGCTGAAAACTACTAACCCATTGTTGCTAAATGCCAATTCGGAATTCCGCCTATTAATCTCAGTGGAAACTCAATTAATAGGCGATTAGTAGGCGACAGGATGAAATCGGGTGAATATCAGTGAGCACGGGTGAGCAGGCCAACCCACTGAAATACAACGGCAATGAGCGCAAATGGCTACAGTTGAGCACAGGTGGAATTTCCTATAAAACTAATTCGTAATGCGGGGGTCAGGTGTTCGAGTCACCTAAGCGGCACCACTCTCAATCAACGCTTTTTCGCAGCAATTTTTTTCACTGGTTTTTTCGCCACAGCTTTCTTTGCAGCCATCTTTTTCGCGGGTGCTTTCTTCACCACTACTTTCTTCGCCCCAACTTTCTTTTTCGCTGGCGTCTTTGCAGTAGCTGCAGCTGCTTTCATCAAGGCGGCAAACTTGGTGAAAAACTGATCGGCTAAACTCTGCGCTGTTGCATCAATCAAGCGCGAACCAAGCATGGCCATTTTGCCGCCAACTTGCGCATCAACATCATAGTCCATCTGCGTTTCATTGGGGCCAAGTTCTAGCAGTTGAACGCTCGCGCCGCCGCTGGCGTGCCCAGCAAAGCCACCTTGCCCCTGCCCCGAAATCCGGTAACTTTCGGGAGCTGTAATATCACTCAACGTAACCTCGCCAGAAAACGAAGCTTTCACCGGCCCCACTTTTACAACCACTGTTGCGGTCATTTCGGTGGGCGATTCTGATTGAATTTTATCACAGCCCGGAATGCACTTTTCAAGTACACGCGGATTGTTAAGACCTTCCCAAACCACTTGGCGCGGCGCTGAAATAATTTGCTGACCTGACATTTTCATGGTGATGGTTCCTTGCGCGATAAAGCATGTTGAAGCTTATCTTCGGGGAACTCATAGGGCGATGTCAACCTGAACCAAAGCATCACTGAAAAACGAGGGGTCTCAACAAAGACCCCTCGCAATTCGATAAGACCAATCAAGTACGCAATACAAAATCTCGATGTCGGTCTCTAGGCTGCTCCCCCGCTCGGAGGTGCTGTGCTCTACAAATGAGAATAGCGAAACATCGTTTCTAAACCGTTTCCACAAATGGCAAATTCGATGAACAACCCCTTAACCAACACCGATTGCTGTTTCATTCCGGGCCAACTTGCAGAATTCATCTGCTTTTTTACGCCAAATGAAAATAATAAATTTAATCCTTCCCAAGTGCTCAACAGGTTGCTACACACCGCTCCATAGTTTCATCGCGGGATGGAGCAGCCCGGTAGCTCGTCAGGCTCATAACCTGAAGGTCGTCAGTTCAAATCTGGCTCCCGCAACCAAATAAAAGCCTGTTATCTCAATGAGATAGCGGGCTTTTCTATGTCTGCGATGAGTGCGAAAGATTGGGCTTGCCACGATTTGATTCCGCGTCTTTGAGTGGAAAATTTGGCCGTGAAAGAAAACTGCTTTTGCAAAGATACACGATGACCAGTTCAAGCGTGAGGCAATGCGGATTGTAACGCTCAGTTATTTCATCAACCGGATTGAACGCCACTCAACTCCCAGATGCAGCAATCAGCCAATTCCACGTTTGTGCTGTAAAAGGATCAGATAGTTCCTTCGTCGTCGAAAGTGCGAACCAGATCTCACTCGTTCGTAAAGTATGATCAGACGCAATGATCAGTCCACGAGGTTCGACGGAATCGTCAACCACAAGCGATTTTGAAGCGAGTGCAATTCCGTAACCAGTTTCTGCGGCCTGCAAAGCGAGTTCGCTATCACTGAAATCAAGTCCAGCAGAAACTTCCCCAACAGTCACCCCGCCACTTTCATACCACTCTTCCCAACCCACAGGTCGCTCATCATGTATCAATGGAAAATCCAGCAGATCATGAGGCGAGAAGACGTTTTCTTTCAGTATTTGAGGAGACGCCACAGCAACCAGTTCGTCTGAAAACAGCAGGTGCGATTGTAAAGAAGGATCGACGTCTCGCGCGCATACAATGGCAATGCTGACCTCCATCTCCTCAAAATCAACTTTGGCACCAGACGTATCAATCCACGGATCACAGTGTGGAACGGCCTTTTTGAGTAAGCCTATCCGCGGCAATAGCCACCGCGCCGCAAAATCTGATCGGCAATAAATGACGACACTGCCAGGCTTGCGATACGGCTCAAGCTTGCGATAGCCCTTGACGCAAGAACAAACTTTGACCCACCCGATTTTCAAGCAGCCGCATTTCATGGCTGATCGCCGATTGCGAAAGCCCAAGTTCTTCCGCCGCCTTGCTAAAGCTTTCGAGCCGTGCGGCAGCTTCAAAGCCTAGAAGGTATTGCAGAGGTGGGATGTTGCGAAAGCGTCTCATATGAATACCATTCACGTAAAGCTGCTGTGCTTCTCATTTGCAATCAAACCGCAAAACTTGGCATTATTCCAATGAACAGATCGCAATTGAGTATGTCAAACACAGTTGAAGACCAACCAGCCAGAGACAATGTTATGAATGAAACCAAGGATGCAATGAAATTTTGGAAGCCTGCAGAGTTCGAAAAACACGAACGGACTTGGATGATTTGGCCGCATCGTGAGGATCAATATGAGTACCGTCTTCAACCCATGCAGGCCGAGTATGTGAAGATCGATTGATTGAGCAAATGAAAAAGTCTTACTCCTCGGTCACGCAATTCGTAGACATTAAAACCATCGTACTTTCTTCTTATGCCCCGCACAGTGTGTGCGAAGATATTTGTCATAAGTTTGAAGCGGCTTACCCCCATGTAAAAGCCATAGCTGGAATTGTGACGCCATCACCAAAGGCTGTCGGAGCTGCTGGGCTGCCTTTCAGCTCACGCTTCATGGTGAAGTAGAGAAAACCAACTCACGCTGGCAATGCGACGCAATTGAACCTAGCTGCGCCATTGCGCGCAAAACTCAGGCGCAACGCATTTTGCAATTCACCCGCTAAAGAAAAAAATAATCCCTAGTGCCACGGAAATTCCACCCGTGTTTGCTGTGCGGCGGTCAAGCGCAGCGATTGCAAATGCTGGCTTTCCGGCCTTGTGCTGCGATTGTCACGAATTGCCTATCAGTCGGCAAAACAAACTTGAAAAATCACACACCTATCTCGTGGCGATGCGGTTCCAGATATCCTAACACTGCACGCAGCAAACGGTTCGCCAGATCATCAAAATCAGTCTGACCTCTTTGCGTCGCTGCTTCGACCAAGCCATGTGACATTGCGACGAGATCGAAAGTCGCCTGTTCTGGGTTGGGCACGTCGTGTTGTTTCAAGACGCTTTGAATAGCACCACCCATTTTGTGTTTCAGGGCTTGGGTTTCTGCGTTCATTGGCAGCGCGTCTTCGGCTTTTTCGAGCGCCTGCGTGAGCACAGGATTGGCAACGTGGTAGGCCAAGCTTGCATGGATCAGATCGTGAATTGTGACCGCAAGATTCATATCTTTACAGCGCTCCACAGCGCCTTCGATATCCTCCAGCATTTTGCGGCGCATGTTACGAATGAGTGTGGCTAGAATTGCCTCTTTGCCTGGGAAATACTGGTAAAGTGAACCCACCGAAACGCCAGCTCGTTCGGCTACGTTGTTTGTACTGAGGGCTTCAAGCCCTTTGGCCTCAATGATTACCTCGGCTGCCTTGAGTATAACAGCAATCGTCTCTGCGCTGCGGCCTTGCAGCGGTAACTTTCTTTGGTCAAGCTGGGTAACGGGCTTGGGCATTGCAGTCTGCGATAACACTCTCATGAATGTTTAAGCAAGAAAATTGCAAATGCGAGCAATCGCTTTTTCGATCTCAACGCGCGAACCAAGTTGCTTATTGTTTCACCAATAAATTCAGTTCGCACCGCCAAAACCAGAGTCGACATTGAACGCGAGTAGGCGCGCGAACCGTTGCGCTTTAGACTGTTGAACAAGCCACACATCAAAATCCAACAGAAAGCGTAAACCACACAATGGACCAATCCTCTGAACTTGAAAAAAAATCAACCCGTGGCTTGTTCTGGGCAAGCTTCATGTTTTACATTCTGATTGCGTTCGAATTCTTTTACATGGCAAGCCCTTTTGCTGCATATTTTTAT
Source organism: Hyphomicrobiales bacterium (assembly GCA_043760745.1). Classification (GTDB taxonomy): domain Bacteria; phylum Pseudomonadota; class Alphaproteobacteria; order Rhizobiales; family Aestuariivirgaceae; genus Aestuariivirga. The sequence continues at coordinate 14,152 of JAYUOP010000197.1, read as the reverse complement.
TCAGTTTATGGGCCGGGCCTGGATGGACTGCAAAGCTTTGGCTTGTCAGGCTGGGTTCTCTGGTTTTACTTGCCTCATGCCGTTGCTGAAACGCGCTCCCCCTCATCAACAGTGCTCCATACATCGGAGGCGGATTGTTCGGTCTTGGCCTGTTGAGTTTTTGCATCGCGGCTTTTCAAGTTTATAGAACAAAACTTTTGAACGCCGACGCTGTGATGGGTGGACTCTATAAATATATCAGACATCCGCAATATGCTGCTTTGATCGTCACAGGCCTTGGAATGTTGCTGATTTGGCCACGTTTCCTTGTTCTGTTCAGCACCATCACAATGATATTCGCTTACATTGCCTTGGCGCGGGCAGAAGAAGCAATTTGTTTGCGGAAATATCCGAACTACCAAAGTTATCTGGATCGAACAGGTGGTTTTTTGCCGCTGCGTTGGCTGCCTGTCAGAATTCCGCATATTCAAAACACAGTTTTGCGCGTACGGACATGGGCTGTTGCATTTGTTTCAGCAACAGCAGCAGCAAGTGCTTTAGCATTTGGCATTCGAACCCAAACTATTGCCTCCCTTTACACTTACGAAACAGCTGAGGGCGTCTATCTGTCGTTGGTTGCCATGCCGGACGCCGACCTCGCAGCAGCTGCCAATATTGCACGCGCAGCACCTGACGCCCATCAGTTGATTACAGCGTTGGAACCAAACAGCAAAGTTTTGGCATATATTTTGCCTAGTGAGATGTATGTTTCAGAAGTGCCCATGCATTTGCCTGATGGTCAAACATTTGGACATACAGTTCCCAAAAATCGTGACTTCAACCGGTACAAAGTTGTTTTTACAAAAGCGGAATTCCCCGGAGGTGGCTTGCCGCTTGGCGGCAGTATTGTTGCACATGCTGTGAACAAACGTCCTCTGCTCGAAGTGCAGGTCAAACTCAAAACGAAATCGATCGAGACTATATTTCCGCCACCAGCAAATTATTTTTATCCCGATGTTCAAGTGCCTGTCTTCTAAGGAAAGAGAGGAACCATGCAGAAAATTCTTCCTCCAATCCTGTTGCTTTTGTGTTTTGCCCTCATCGCGATTGTAGACATTTTTTTGCCGGTTGCTCATTCCATTCCATGGCCATTCAATTTGGTTGGAATTCCAATCATGGTTTTTGGTCTTGCGTTAGCGGTTTATGGCAACCGGCTTTTTCACCGTTTGAAAACCAATATCTACACTTTCAAAAAGCCTGATAAGCTGATCACGACAGGAATTTTCGCCTACAGCAGAAATCCGATTTATCTGGGTCTCGCGATTTCTTCTCTCGGGGCTGCGTTTTGGGCTGCGAGTTTATCACCTTGGGCAATCGCTATCGCCTTTTGCATCATCCTTGACCGTTGGTACGTGCGGTTTGAAGAAAACATGATGCTGCAAACCTTTGGCGACGACTACAAGGCTTACCAAGCCACGGTGCGGAGATGGATTTGACTGAGTAAAAAAAGCCGACTGGAAAACCAGTCGGCCAGTTACGCTTCTCTGCAGAAGGGGGCTACTGCAGGAGCGAAAGTGAACCAAAATGCGCTGTGATGTTTCATTTTGAACACCACCAATGCAGACGAGTTTGATTTCGAGATAATCGTCTATGCCATATTTTGAGCCTTCACGGCCAAGGCCGGATTGTTTCATGCCGCCGAAGGGTGCGAGCTCGCTGGACATCAATCCAGTGTTGACACCGACCATGCCATAATCAAGTTGCTCAGAAACACGGTGATATCGACCGAGATCAAACGTGAAGACTTATGACGCTAAACCAAATTCCGTATCATTCGCCATCTCAATTGCGTCAGCCTCGGTTTGGAATTTGAAGAGTGGGGCCAGAGGGCCAAAAGTTTCTTCGTGTGCCACCTTCATCTGCGGCGTAACGCTAGAAGTCAACGCCGCAAGCACTTTGATGGTGCTGGCCGCGGTGACTGTACTTTTCTTGAGCCTCCGACTTGGCAAGAAGCATTAGTGGAACTTGCCTAGACCTTCACTTGTAATGCCAAAGATCATTTCTGTTTCATAGCAGAGTGTCAGCGGTTTCAAACAATTCACCAAACAGAATGGCGACGGCTTCTGCGCCGGGGTCATTGTGGCCAGCAAGGTGGTTCTCCGAGACATAGCTGGCGCGGCCTGCTTTCGCTTTTAGCATTTTAGCAGTCGTGTCTGCGCCGCCACGAGCGGCGATGGCCGCTGCTTCTAGGCTGGTTGATAATGCGTCAAGGGCAGGTGAAAGCGCGTCGATCATGGTGCGGTCACCAATATTGGCCCCACCAACTTCTTGAATACGCTGCAAACCTGCTTTCAAGGCGCTGACATTGTCTAAGCCATTCGCAGACGCGTCCCCGGCCGCCGTAAAGAAAATGGCAAGTAGTACACCAGAAGATCCACCCATGGTCTGACTAAGTTCAAGCCCGATAGCGCGGAACAATTGCGTCCAATCTGCGAGTGGCAATCGGGGAAGTGCTTTTACAAGGGCACGCGAAGCGGTGGTCAACGTTGATCCCGTATCGCCATCGCCAGACTTTGCGTCCAATGCATTCAGTGTACCTTCTGCTGCGATTAAAATTTCACAACAGCGACGAACAATATTTTCTGCCTTCTTGTTTTTCGAAGGCATAGGTTGAATCGGTGTGAGGCCATCCGGCAAGGGTATCACTTTGATTTCCGATACAGCGTTGCAACCCGGCCAAGCCCATGGCGTTACTGATGCCTGAAGAGCTTCTAATAGGTCAGATTGCAATGGCAAAAGCGAAATTGAGAAACCGTGCATATCAAGCGACGTCATCATTGGCGCTGGACCAACCACATGAGTGATATGTTTTCCGATTGAAGACTTCAGCAATTCCTTTGTGACTACCGCCATTTCAAGCGGCGTGGCGCTGCCCAAATTGTTGATGAGTGCAACATGCGGACCTGCCTTAATGCTGGGCAACAAACGTTCAACCATCATGGTCACAGCTTGATTTGCAGACTTGAATTCAACCTGTTCAACACCCGCTTCCCCGTGAATGCCCAATCCCAATTCGGCTTGACCATCAGGGATGCGATTTTCTTTCGGTGAGCCTGGAACGGTACAAGTATCAAGTGATACACCGATCGACATTGCACCTTCAATGACGCGGATGGCAGCGTCGGCGACGTCGTCCAACTTCGCGCCCTGCTCTGCTTTAGCACCTGCGATTTTGTGAACAAACAGCGTGCCTGCAACGCCACGCGCGCGCGGCAAGTGTGGCAAGGCCACGTCATCATCCACCACGACCATGCGCACATCCAAACCAAAGGTTCGTGCGCGCGCCGCCGCTAAACCAAAGTTCAAACGGTCTCCCGTATAATTTTTGACGATGAGAACGCAACCAGCTTTACCGGTCACTGCCAGAATAGCTGCTAAGACTGCGTCAACCGAAGGCGATGCAAACACGTCGCCACAAACCGCAGCTGTTAACATGCCTCGGCCCACAAAACCTGCATGGGCTGGCTCATGGCCAGAACCACCGCCAGAAATCACGGCTACTTTTGAGCGATCCCAATCGGTCCGTATGACGACCTTGATGTGTGGAAAGCCGTCAAGCCTTGCGAGGGCACCACCTGCCGTTAGAAGTGTTCCCTCAATTGCTTCTGTGACCAAGGTTTCTTTTGTGTTGATGAATTGTTTCATGGTCAGTTCCTTCAGTTAAGCCTTGCGCCAGCAGCATCAAAATAAAGTGGATTATTAGGTTTTATGGCAACTTTGTCACCAGGCGCAAGCTTGGAGTGAACGTCGGTCAAGGTGATCAAGTCGTGCCCATCCAAGTGAAGATGCAAACGAGTTTGATCGCCTAAGTGTTCGACACGCTTGACAGTTGCGGCCTTGCCACTTCCTTGTGCGATGTGTTCAGGACGCAGTCCGATGGTTTTTGCAGCTTTCGGCGCGTTGCCAAATAGCGAAGCGGGCAAAATGTTCAGACGTGGAATGCCTAATCGGCCCGCAACGTAAAGACTTACGGGGTTTTCATAAATCTCGCGGGGCGACCCGAATTGAACGAGACGTCCTTCATCCAAAACACCAACATGCGTGGCCATGGTCATCGCTTCAATTTGGTCGTGGGTTACATATAGGAACGTCGCACCCAAGTTGGCTTGAATGCTTTTCAACTCCACACGTAAATCAGCACGCAATTTCGCATCGAGCGAGCTCAAAGGTTCATCCATTAAGTAAATTGCGGGCTTGCGTACCAATGCACGGCCGATGGACACACGTTGCATTTCGCCACCGGAAAGGGCAGTCGCCTTGTTGTCGAGCTTGTGAGAAATACGCAGAACTTCTGCAACTTCGCCCACCTTGCGCTTGATATCCGCTTCTGAGGTTTTATGGATCGGTGAGCGCAGTGGAAATGCGAGGTTATCGCGCACACTCAAGTGCGGATAAAGCGAGTATTGCTGGAAGACCATGGCCACATCACGTTGAGCAGGCGTGGTGTCCAAAACCGATTGACCATTGATCAACACGTCGCCGCTGTCTGGGTGATCGAGACCTGAGATCATGCGCAAAATTGTGGTTTTTCCCGCACCCGTAGGGCCTAACAAAACCACGAATGATCCGTCTGCAACGTTTAAACTCACATCTTTAAGTGCGGCTTGCGCGCCAAAAGACTTGCTGACATTGTTAATTGAGACATCAGCCATGAGCCAGCACTCCTTCATTCATTTCTGAGCGCAAGGCCCGACCCGTTTGGGTGTCAAATAGGGTGATGGTTTTGGCATCAAATTCCAGTCCAACGGTTTCGCCCACGCGTGCAACTTCGCCCGCAGCCGTCCGCGCTTTAACCACACCGTGAGAGGTTTTGAGCGTTACGATTTGTGTCGTTCCTAAATATTCTGTGGCTTTAACCTCGCCGCGATAATTGCTCTTATCGGTCAAACGAACGTGCTCAGGGCGAACACCAAACGCAAGGTCACCTTCAAATGGTTCGCGCATTTGTGGGATCAACATTTTGTTGTGGCCGAATGTCACTGATTTTCCACCCGTGTCAACGTTGCCGTTGAAGCGTAGAAAATTCATTGAAGGTGAACCGATAAATTCCGCCACAAACATCGTCGCAGGTTTATCGTAAACTTCTTGCGGCTTGCCAAATTGTTCCACAACACCATGGTTCATGACTACGATTTTGTCACCCATCTGCATGGCTTCAAGTTGATCGTGCGTCACGTAAACTGTTGTGGCTTTCATGCGGTCATGAAGGGCGCGCAATTCCAGTGACATGTGCTCGCGGAACTCTGCGTCCAATGCACCGAGGGGTTCATCCATCATGAAGGCCTTGGGGTTGCGCACAATTGCTCGACCCAAAGCCACGCGTTGACGGTCGCCGCCCGAAAGCCCACCAACCGGTTTGTTGAGTATATTTCCAATACCGAGAATGGCCGCCACTTCGTCGACCTTGGCTTTTACTTGCGCACGCGGCATGCCCTGACTGATCAAGGGGTAGCTCATATTCTTGCCCACAGTCATGTGCGGGTAGAGCGCAAACATCTGAAAAACAAAGGCGATGTCACGTTGGCTTGCAGGCTTCTGTGCAACTTCCTCGCCATCAATTCGGATTTCGCCAGAGGTTGGCAACTCCAACCCGGCAATCATGCGGAGCGTTGTGGTTTTGCCGCAACCTGATGGACCTAGCAGCATGAAGAATTCACCATCTTCAATTTTGAAAGAAGACGATTGCACCGCAGTGAAACTGCCAAATTCCTTCCGAATATTTTTGATCACAATTTCGGCCATAACTTACTCCGGGAAGTGACTGACGATGATGAACATAACTGTGCCCACCAAGGTGACGATGAAAGAATAGGTATAAATCACCAGTGCGAAATTCTGCATCAGCATGATCACACCAAGAGCAATCAATATCGAAGCGAGCATTTCCCAAGCACCACGGCGAAAGCTGAAAAGACCTTTGATGAAAGCGTTCATTTGCGCACTGCTCCGAATGTGATGCCGCGAAGGAGATGTTTGCGCAGCAGAATTGTGAAGACCATGACCGGCAGCAAGAACAAGGTGGCACCTGCTGCAACTGCTGGCCAATCCTTGCCACCCACACCGATGATTGTTGGAATAAAGGGTGGTGCTGTTTGCGCGGTGCCGGATGTGAGCAACACTGCAAACGCATACTCATTCCAAGCAAAGATCAAACAAAAGATTGCGGTCGATGCGATGCCGGTTGCGGCTTGCGGCAACACCACTTTGTAGAAGGCTTGAAAACGGGTGTAGCCATCGATTAATGCCGCTTCTTCGTATTCCAGCGGAATTTCATCAATGAAGCCTTTGAGCAGCCAGACAGCGAGTGAGATATTCACCGCAGTGTAAAGTAAGATCATGCCAAGGTGCGTGTCGCTGAGGCCAAGATTTCTGAACATCAAAAAGATGGGAATAGCGACGGCAATTGGAGGCATCATACGCGTTGACAGGATGAAAAACAGAAGGTCATCTTTCAACGGCACTTTGAACCTGCTGAAGGCATAAGCAGCGAGCGTGCCTAAGAATATTGATAAAGTAGTAGATCCAAAACCGATGATGACAGAGTTCAAGAAGCGCTCGCTATAGCGGGATGGACCTTGAATTGCCATACCATTGTCACGGGCGTTTTGCTCGTACCAGGTTTTGGCAGGCGGCAAGTTTGCTGCGTCCGCTTGGTTGATGCGGGTACGCGTTGTGAACAGGTTTACATAACCATCTAACTTCGGCTCAAAGAAAACCTTGGGAGGATAAGCGATTGAATCTTCACCCGATTTAAAACCCGTTGCAATGATCCACAGCAAAGGTGTGAGTGTTATCAACGCATAGAAAATGACCAATGTTCCGGCAAACCACTTTTGGCCTCGGGACGGCTCAGTAATCGAATAAGCGCTCATCTTGCTTTTACCTTGTTCAGTGCCTTCACATAAATCGAAGCGAGGCCAAATACGGTTACGAAGAGAATGATGGCATAGGCAGAGGCATAGCCTGTGCGCCACTTTTCAAAGGCTTCGCGTTTTAGATTGATCGACGTGAGTTCAGTTGTAGAACCGGGCCCACCGCCAGTGAGTTGCACGACGAGGTCGAACATTTTGAAATTTTCGATGCCCCGAAACAACACTGCCAGCATGAGGAAGGGCAAGACCATTGGCAGAGTAATCGTCCAAAACTGCCGCCATTTGCTGGCGCGATCTACCTCTGCTGCTTCGTAGATGTAATTGGGAATTGATCGCAGACCTGCAAGGCAGATCAACATCACAAAGGGCGTCCACATCCATGTATCCACAATGACGATGGCCCATGGTGCGAGCTTGACCGAGCCAATCATCGTGAACGAGGCAGGGTCGACACCTGAAAAATATGCGACGACATAATTGAAGATGCCGATTTGTGGTTCGTAAAAAAACGTCCAAAAGTTTCCAACGACGGCAGGAGACAGCATCATCGGCAGCACGATCACGGTTGTCCAAAGATCATTGCCCTTGAATTTGCGGTTGATGAGCCAAGCCAAGGAGAAGCCAATCAAAACCTGCAGCACAATGGTCCAAACCAAAAAGTGTGCGGTGGCCTGCATCGTGTTCCAGATATCGGGATCGTTTAACACTTTTTGATAGTTCTCAAAGCCCACCCACTTGAGCGGCTGGTTGGGCTGATTGGCGCGGAAATTTGTGAAGCTAAGACGTATCGTCCAGAGCAGCGGAAATATATTTACGGCGAGCAACAAGAATATCGTCGGTGCCACGAAGATCCACGCAATGGTGCGATCGCTTAGGCCTTTTACGCGCCGCGCAATGGCGGGCGGTGTTGCTGACGCAACACGGTTTGGCAACGAGTTCGACATGATGTTCTTCTCAAATGAAATTGGGATGTGCAGGGCCTGAAGGAGGAAAACAGGCCCTGCTGTGCAACTTAAAGCTTGCCTGCTTCCTTGAAGGTCACAGTCCAGTCTTCAACCAAACCATCAAGCGCTTCTTGTGCTGTGCCTTTGCCGGCGACCACATAGTCGTGGAAACGCTTTTGCGTGTCTTGCAACAACGTTGCGTAGCTTGGCTCAGCCCAGAAGTCCTTCACGATGGCCATAGAGTCCAAAAAGGTTTGGGCATAGGGTTGGCTGGTTGCGAAGCTTGGCGCTTCAACTACGGCCTTTAAGCATGAGAAGCCTCCGGCTTTCCACCAATTGGCCTGCACGTCCGGCTGCGCAAACCACTTGATGTATTCAAGTGCTGCGGCCTGCTTTTCAGAATATTTCACAACTGAAATACCTTGACCGCCGAGTTGAGCAAACTTTTCACCGTTTGGACCTGCTGGGTTGACGAGGTAACCCGTCTTGCCACCGCCCACGTTGGCGTCAGCTTCAAAGCCTGGCCATGTGAAGGCAAAGTTCATTTGCATGGCAACTTGGCCAGACTTATAGGCGTCAATACCTTCGCCCATGTAGCTGTTGGATGCGCCCGGTGGCGTGCAGCAATCATAGAGCGACTTGTAGAATTCAAGTCCTGCTGCAGCTTCCTTTGAGTTCACAAAGCCTTGCATGTCATAGGGCTTGGCAGGATTGTCGTATTTGAAGCCGTGGCTGTACATCACATCCATGGCGCCCATCGTAATGCCTTCCGAGCCACGCTCGGTGTAGATCGAAGCGCCATAAACTTTTTTGCCATCGATTTCGCGGTTCTGGAAAAACGTCGCAATATCTTTCAACTCGTTCATGGTTGCCGGCGGGGCAAGATCGCGGCCATACTTGGTTTTGAATTCAGCTTGCAATTCTGGGCGTGCAAACCAATCCTTGCGATAGGTCCAACCCACGACGTCGCCGAAGGCTGGCAGTGCCCAGTAGTTTGGCGTGTTCTTTGGCCATTCGGAATACCCAGTGACAGTGGCTGGCACAAAGTCGGTCATCTTGATCGCGTTGGCGTCAAAGAACTCATTGAGCTTGACGTAGTGTCCTGCCTCAGCAGCGCCACCGATCCATTGGCTGTCACCAATCATCAAGTCGCAAAGTTTGCCGCCGGAGTTCAATTCGTTGAGCATACGGTCTGCAAAATTTGGCCAAGGTACAAATTCAAAGTTCATCTTGTGGCCAGACTTGGTTTCAAAATCTTTGGACAATTCGACCAACGCGTTTGCAGGGTCCCATGCAGCCCAACACAATGTCAGGTCTTCAGCTTGAGCGCTTGAGGCCGCAAAGCTGCTGAGTGATACCAATGCCGTTGCGGAAAGCAATGTCTTCATTTTCATTTTCGTTTCTCCCGTTGTGAAAGTGCACCGCACTTATGCTGTGGGTTGCGGTGCCGTTAAATTTCGACAACAGCACTCCTAGAGAGTTACGTACCTCACGTCAACTAAATTAATTAGGTACGTACGTCTTTAATTGCTTTGTCATTCTGACTTAGGATTTTTATTGTTCAATATCAATAATTAATAAAAATTTGGAAGTTGGTGTCTTGAAGACTTACACCGCAACGAGATTCTCTTTTATGACAATTTCAATGCGGATTTTCTCTTGGCCATCCATGATTGAAGACTTGTCAACATACGCCCGCAACACGCGAATGGAACTGCGAACAAGATGGCCAACATTTTGCATAATGACAGCGTCCACTTCTCCAGCTTCAAGGCCGGCGCGCGTGGTTGTGGTAAGTTCATGCATAATCAATGTACAGCTACCAATGCGCCCAGTGGCGCGCAACGCATCGAGTATTGCAGTGTTGCCAGTGCCGAGCGCATAAACGCCTACAACGTCTTTCTGAACAGACATGACTTGCTTGATGATTCCAATCAGTCGCTGGGTGTCATCACCGGATTCCACCGTTGGCAATATCTCAATTGAGGGAAACCGTTCTGCCAGAATGCTGTCAAAACCAAACCGTCGCTCCATGCTATCGCGCGAAGACAGTGACCCTGAAACAACAAGAACCTTGCCAGATGACTGACCTAAAAACCGGCCCATTAACGCACCAGCTGTGCGGCCCGCTGCAATGTTGTCGACACCCACGAAGTGGTCTCGCTCCGAACTCGGCAAATCTGAAACTAAAGCCACAACAGAGAGGCCCGCTTGCTTCAAGCGCGTAACAGCATCGCGCACTTGCGGAGTTTCAGGGCACATAATAGCTACACCATCAAACCTTGCATCGGGTAATCCCAAAAGGATGCGGGCCGTTGCATTGGGATCATCGATGGGCGCTAAGATTGTTTCAACCGATATGCGATCCGAACCTGCGGCGTTCTGCAGTGATGCGAGCATGAAACGAATGGTTTCAACAAACTGACCTTTGCCATCAGGTATCACAAAAGCAAATCGGTACTCTTTGCGCTTGGCTAAATTTGCGGCCAACACATCACGCACGTAACCCAATTTTTCAACTGCGTCTTGCACCAACTTGATACTGGATGCGCGCACCCGTGGTCGACCGTTCAGCACACGATCAACAGTCGCTAAACTGACCCCCGCCTCGCGCGCAATGTCATGTACCGTTGGCCTTGCCATTTACAAATCCTGAATCAGACCAAAAATTTCGATCTGAGGTACGTAAATCAGGGCTCGCTCTCAATTTCAAGCAGATAATATCGCATCAAACTTGAAATGATGAAAACACCATGTCGTTGCGTTGACACTGACGGATGGGAAGTTCGTACCAAGCCCCGAAGCCACGTGATGTGATCTTCAACAAGTGGCACAAAAGTTCAACAGGATCGTGTGTTGAATATTCTTCGACAAAGACAACCCTCACTTACTTTAAGCACTTACACGATTTACAGCAAACGGCGTAAGTCGTGGATCGATGCTTCCACTTAACAACGATTGGGCGACAATCTCGCCCACTGCTGGTGCCAACTGAAAGCCATGTCCGCAAAAGCCGAAGACATGCCAAAGACCGTCGTGCTGGGCACTTGGACCAACATATGGAATTCCATCTGGTGTGGTCCCTTCCAGTCCGGTCCACGTGCGCAAAATATTCACACCCGCCAGTGCTGGAAAGGCCTCTATTGTGGCGGCAGCACTGGTTGTCATGCGGTCCATGATCGCGAACGACGTATCTTGATCCAGACAAGGTTTGCCCGCGATGCCGCCGCCAATGACTAATGTGCCAACCGCACTTTGCTTGAACGATAATGGGCGGTCGATGCCGATCACCACCGGCGTGATAAAAGGCTGCACTCGTTCCGTCACCATCATTGAGAGCGCGAGGACTTTCAAGGGTAGCGTCTCACCTACTCCCGCCGCAATTTCTGCGCCCCATGCGCCTGCGCAATTGATAACCCAATCTGCTTCAATCGGTCCGGCTTCGGTATTGGCAGACCAACCACCGGAAGTTTTAGGTGTCAGTTGGCGCAATGCACAGCGTTCAAAAATGCGCGCACCCGCAGCTTCTGCCGCATTCCGAAAAGCCCGCGCAGAATTGGCCGGATTTGCATGACCATCTCGCCGCGAAATCAGGCCACCCAAAGCAGCATTCGAAAGCCCGGGCAGCAGGCGCTGTAATTCTTCTGGACCAATGAGTTCTTCCGAATAAATGCCACGGCGCAGCATGTCTTTTGCGCGGGTCTGGGCCCATTCGAGTTCTGCGGCATCTAATGCCAGCGCGATTTGCGATGTGCCTAAACTGACTTCGCAGGTCCTAGCTGCTTCTTCTCCGATGAGGTCCGCGAGATTGTCCCACATCTCCATGGCGCGCAAAGACAATGGATATTCCCTGACATCGCGCATTAGCAGTCGCAAACCACCTGCATTCACACCCGAAGCATGTCTCCCAGCGTTGTTCTTTTCAATCACCGTTACATTCCAACCAGCGCGCGCGAGAAACAACGCGATTGAGCAGCCTTGTAAGCCGCCACCAACAATCAGAACATCGTTTCTCTGCTTACGCATGGAAATCTCCATCAGCGGCAGCGATAGGTTTATCCTCAAGCGACACAACCCGCGCCAACTCTGGATCAATGCCGCAAAGATTTGCCAGTGCGCCAAGTGAGATTGGTCGAAGCGGTGGCCGCGCCCGAAACGGAACTGGCGCTATCGGTGTTTGCACATTTGCCTCAGCCAACAAACGCGCCAGTGTGGTTGAGCAATTTCGACCTTGGCAAGGGCCCATGCCACAGCGATGAAGTCCGCGGATTAAATTGATGTCATTGGCACCTTCACGGATGGCTGTGCGCAGAGAACCAGCGGTGATCTCTTCACAACGACACACGATAGTTGAATCATCTGGCAGTTTCGCGGCGAGGCCAATCGGAAAAGCTGAATCAATGAATTGACGTGCCGCCATTGCGCGGCGTACTTCAGTTGCGGAGTTACAGGTGGTCGTTTTCGGTGACCCTGCTAAAATGGCGCGTGCTACTAAACGCCCATGTGCGAACGCTGCTTCGCCGCCACCAATTGTGCGCGCATCGCCCGTGATGTGAATGCGACATGGACCAGAAGTTAAACTGGGTCCCGGTGCCATTTGTGCTTGGCCTTCCGGCGATGTCTTCGGTCGCCAACTCGCATCAGCTTTCTTCCATTCCAAAGCAAGGCCAGCACAATGTGCCAAATCTAACGACGGTATAATGCCATCATGCACCACCAGAAGATCGCAAGGGAGTTTGACGTCCTTTCCCGCGATGGTCATGCTTACAGTTTCGACGCGGTTGTCCCCTTGCGCTTTGAGATTAGAAATTCCGGATTGCATCGGGATGCCAGCCAATCTCAACCGAAAGAGCCAACCCATTCCTTTCAAAAGTGTTGGAATCCCCGCCGGGCGAATATGAACCAGTGCAGCAATTTTGTTTCGGAGGTTATCAGTGCGGGCAATCAAAACCGGTCGAACGCCAAGGCGGCGCAACTGGTCAGCAAGGAGAAAAATCAACGGCCCAGTTCCAGCCAAAACAACGCGGCCTTCAGGCTTTAAACGCCCCGCTTTGATCAGCGTTTGCACAGCCCCAGCGGTCATCACCCCCGGCAAGGTCCAGCCCGGAAATGGCGTGGGCCGCTCCATTGCGCCATTGGCAAGAATGACATGACGTGCACGTAGATAGCCAGCTTCCTGACCTTTGAGCCAGCCAACAGTTCCATCGGCCCGCAGATCCCAAACTGTTGTCTCTGGTCGATAATCAATGCCTCGAGTTGCGCGAAATTGTTCAATCAACTTCGCGCCAGAACGATAGGTCGGGCCTAGCGCGGCTAGCAGGTCATCCGTGATAGGACCTGCTTCTAGGTTCGGTTCAAGTGCGCGGAAAATTTGACCGCCCGGTGTCGTTTGCATATCAAGAACAATAACCCTGCAACCTGCAGTCGCCAACTCAATAGCTGCCGACATACCAGCAGGGCCCGCCCCGACAATAATCACATCAGCATCTGGCGAAGGCGCACCGTTGAGAAGGTTAGTCATCGCAATTCTCCTCCGACAATTGCTGCAGCACCTTTTTGAACGCGTAATCGCATGCCGTCCTTAACTTGAGTGAGGCAGGCCTGACGGCTGCCAATATCCTCAATATCAATCAAGCAATCAAAACAATGGCCGATCATACAATAAGGTAATCTCGCAGAACCGCTCACCGGCGTGGTTCGGAGATGAGAAATGCCAGCTCGCAAAAGACATACAGCAATCGTTTCTCCAACCCGGGCCGGAATAGGCCTTTCGTCAAGAAAAATTGTGATTGTTGTTTCGACAGCGCCGATAGGCGTGAACATGCCTGCACCTGTTTAAAAAATCTTAGGCCACTGAAATCCGCAAGAATGCGGGCTGCGTGACGACACGTTTCTAGCTTATGGGTCAGATCAACCTAACACGACGTCAAACCTACGTCATTGAACTAATGCCGAACATATTGCCTTCTGTGTCCATACATAAAGTTACAAAGCCAAATTCGCCGATAGAGAATTTCGGTCTAATGACTTTACCTCCGGCCTTCACAATGCGGGCTTCTTCGACGGCGCAGTCTTCCGCTGAGAAATAAACTATGGTGCCACCTACTCCTGGTGAGGCATGGGCCGACTTTGTGAGTGCTCCACCTGCTCCATAGGCGCTCATATCAGCCGAGAAACTCATCATTTGGTTTTCACCGGTTGGACTTGCCACGGTTTGATTCCGCGTCCTTGATGAGAAACGATAACCATCAAGGAGAACGGTTATGTCAAAAGTACACAATGAAGAGTTTAAGCGTG
>JAYUOP010000196.1:0-3002 GCA_043760745.1 Hyphomicrobiales bacterium | reverse complement strand
TTTGTTACAATATCGGTCCGGGTGGTTTTGCAAAATCAACATTGGTCAAGCATTTCAATGCGGGCCGAATGGTCGAGGCTGCGGGTGCGTTTGCGTCTTGGAAAAAGGCGGGCGGCAAAATCTTGCCCGGATTGGTGCGTAGACGCGCAGCTGAGGCCTCGCTGTTTAAATCCGCACAGATCGCGCCACAAGCCCTTGATCCTATTCCGGCCCCAAAGCCAGCAGAAACAACGGCAAGCCCGGCAGCGCCTCAAAAAACAGGGCTTCTGGCCGCGCTCATTGCTTTTCTTAGTTCATTTTTCCAAAGGAGTTCTAAATGATTGCTTATATCATCGCTGGCCTATGTCTTGCCGTACTTGCTTTCGTTTTGTTTTCGCCATGGTTGAAGGGTTTCCGCACCCAAATTGCGGGTGTATTGACGGTTGTTGGCGGTGGGATCTTGCCGTTAGTAACCCAAATCGTAGGTTACTTGCAAACTTTGGATTGGCGTCAATATGTTTTGAGTGCTGATCGGGATAACCTTTATGTGCTGGCAATCGTTGCCGGGCTTGGCATTCTAATGGTCGTGTTGCGCTACATGACCACAGGTCCGGTAGGGTCGCGTAAATGATATTCAAGCTGGCAGGGTTTCTTTTTCCTTTCCTAAAATCGTTTTTCGGCGAGGGCGTGATTGAAACTGTTCTTAACCACAAGCGCCAAGTCGCCGCCTCCGCAAATGAAGCGGACCGGGTGCGGATAGACGCTGACGTGAGAGCTTTAGAATTTGAGCTTGATCGTCGCAAAGCACAACGGGATTTGCAGCTCAAAGAAGCAGAGCATCCATATTTGTGGTGGCCTAAATTTCTGATCATGATGGCTGTTGCGGTCTACGTTTTTGCCCGGTTTAATGTAAAAATTTGGGGCCTTGACGATTACGGAATAGCGGTCGCTGATTTGAGCGATTGGGAAGCTGGGGTTGCTAGTGTTGTTTTGGGTTATTTATTTTTAGGCGACAAGCTGCAACGAACCAAATCAAAATGACAAAGGCTGAAGAGCTTGAAATCGCAACCGTTCCCATCGTCCAAGCTTTTGATTATTTCTACCAAATGCACGGGCCTGATTGTGCGGATGGCCTCATTGCCGGGTTAATCCAGTACAAAAAACAGCTTGATCGAGAAGGTGAGCCTTTGCAGTAATTCCGGGATAACCCGGTTTCGGTGTCCGCTACTGTTTAGCGGTGTTGTTCAGACCAACTGATGTTTGATTATCGTCCCCTTGTTGGCCCCTGCTGAACCCGCCCCCGGTTTTGGCAGGGGCTTTTTTGTTTTTATTGACATATGAAGCGGTTCATAAAACCCACAGCGCACCGTTTCAATGCCGTGCATTTCATCAAGCAATCTTATCTTGCATTCTGCAAAGTATTTGCATTTTGGACAAATAGGCGGCGGATTATTTGTAACGTTTTCCAATTTTACCATATCATTCTTTTAGCCAAGGCAAAAGCGTCACGCCGTGATATGCAATAACACCGTGTTTACTCCACATCTTTTGCTCAAGAGCTTTTGCATAGTTAGTAGTCTGGTTGCGGATTCCGTTTGTGTCAACCGCCGTTGGATTCGAACCACCAATCAATCGGTTATGAGCCGACAGCTTTGAACCATTAAGCTACGCAGGGGATTTGCTATTTGTTTGGCGGCTCCGGTAGTGGTTGCCAGTGAGTAGGGGGCCAAAGTTCCGGGTTAAATTTACTCCAACCTATCCAGCCAATCCCATTTGTTGGTGTGTGCCACTTATCAATTGCCATAAATCCATATTTACCTTCGCGACATCCTTTTGCAAATCGTCCAAGCAATATTTTTTGTCCATCTTTCGATGCCGTTTCGATTGATTCCCATGTCATTCGTTTGGTTCCTTTCTCTGGTGTTCGCCGCAAAATGTTTTGCTGTGGGTTTGAATAAAATCAGCGGGGTAATTTTGATGATGAATAGTTGGCGGGTATCGGAATCAATCCCCTACATATTGTTCAGCTCCCGCCCACCATTTACATGTCTTGCATGTTTCGGTCATCACTTCACCTTTTCCAGCGCATCACGCGCCATTTGCAGCCATGTGCCGGGTTCGCCTGGTACATTCCAAGGGCCGCCGGGTTTGCCGTAATCAGCAACCGCTTTTTCGAGTGCGCCTGTGAGTGCGGCGTGTTTTGCGTTTACCCCAGACTGTTCAAGGTATTCGGCTTCAATGTATTGAAACATTTGGCAGACCGCTTTTGTGTTTCTAAACCCCACGTTTGTGAACTTAGTGTAAGCAGCTCTTAACAACTTTGATGTTTCAGTCATCGTCTACCTCTACTGCAAAACTCCACTTAAGCATGTTAACTGCATGCACTCGTGCAACATCCCGTATTTCATCTTCGGTTGCATTGTCGTTAATTTCAAAAGTTGCTGAATATGTAGGGCTGTTTATGGCCGCAAAAACTCTTATGGTTTTAGTCATTACGCCCCTCATGTTAACTTCCTAAATTCAATCCTAGTGATTATCGCGTCAGTTTCACAATCGTTCGCAACGCAGTAAAATTCCACAAACTGCAACCAATTCCAGGCGGGAAAACCTTCGCGCCCGCAGCCGTTCGGCTCATACCTGATCGCCTTCAATGGTTCACGACGGACTGAAATCACCTCAATCAAGCCAAGTCGTTTGACCTTGCCGCCCTTGCCAAGGCCCATGGCTTTCTCGACTGCCATAAGCTGAACGCCAGCTTTAAGATTAACCCAACCCATGCGGCGGGTTACGTCTTTTGATCCGTCTTCAAACTGTGGCGTGGTAAGCGCAAATGAAATCATGCGGGGCATTGTTATCTCTTCCCTGCATTGATGCCAATAAAAGCAACGCCACCAATGATGATGATTATCCAAGCTATTACAAGGATGCAGAGTCCAATGTCAGCAAAGATAGAATTCATCAATTGACCCATCACGCCACCCAACGGAATGGCGCTACAGTTGGTAACGCTCTCTCGCTACCAT
>JAYUOP010000195.1:0-3013 GCA_043760745.1 Hyphomicrobiales bacterium | reverse complement strand
GGTTTATCGCGCCAAGTGGGTTTCCACTGTGTTTGCTGCTCGCCAGCTGGTGAGCCACGGCCATGTGAAGCTGAACGGCAAGCGTATTACGATTGCTTCCATTCGCTTGAAGGTTGGCGATGTGGTTGAACTGACCGCGAAAGCTAAGGAAATGGCCTCGGTTTTGGAAGCGCAAGCTTCTGCCGAACGCGATGTTCCAGATTACGTTGAGTTGGACGGCAAGGGCTCAGCCAAGCTGACCCGCATTCCGACACTGACCGACGTTCCATACCCAGTGCAAATGCAACCAGCCCTCGTGGTGGAATTTTATTCACGTTAATAGTTTGGTTTATTTTAGTTTTAGACGGCGGAGGAAACTCCGCCGTTTTGTTTTTTCAGGATTTGTGTTTAGCTCTGTAAATAACCAACCGGAGTGGTCACAATGAAGACAATTAAAGTTCTGATTTTGGGTTTTGTTGCACTTTTTGCCGCAACTACGATGGCGCTGTCTGATGACCGCTGGATGAATCTCCCTGAATGGCCGGCGATGCCCGCACCTGTCAGTTCTGGCTATGCACCCGTTAACGGCATTCAAATGTATTATGCCACTTACGGCGCAGGTGAGCCGATTTTGTTGATCCATGGTGGGCTTGGCCACGCTGATATTTGGTCTAACCAAGTGCTTGAAATGTCGAAGACGAATTTGGTGATCGTGGCCGATAGTCGCGGTCATGGTCGTTCGTCGCGCAATGAACAGCCATATGGTTATGACCTCATGGCTTCGGATTATTTAGCGCTTCTGGATTTTTTGAAAGTGAGCAAAGTTGACTTGGTGGGTTGGAGTGATGGTGGGATTATTGGATTAGACATTGCACTTTCACATCCTGAGAGATTGAAACATGTGTTTGCACAGGCAGCGAATGTGACGGTTGATGGTGTTAATCCTGAAGTGATGAACAATAAAACTTTTGCTGGCTATATTGACCGCATGGGCAAAGACTATGTGAAAATGTCCAAGACGCCAGATCAATACAACGCGTTTGTTGATCAGATTAGCAAAATGTGGGCCACGCAGCCCGCTTGGACCAAGGAACAATTGGCCACGATTAAAACGTCAACGGCCATTGTGCAAGGTGATCATGATGAAGCGATTTTGCTGAAACATACTGAATATATGGCAGGCGCTATTCCAGGCTCTAAGCTGATCATTTTAAGAGACGCGAGCCATTTTGCGATGCTGCAAGATCCGTCGGGCTACACCAAAGCCGCGATGGATTTCTTTGCGGGCAAGTGATGCCTGATCTTACAGGTCGCATTGAAGAGCTTGAAACACGCGTTGCTCACCAAGAGAAAATTATTGGTGAACTCAACGAAGTGATCACTTCGCAATGGCGTAAGATGGAGTCCATTGAGTTTCAGTTGCGAAGATTAGGCGAAGAGATGCAGACGATCGATGCTGGCGATGGGCCTCAAATTCAGAGACCGCCGCATTATTGAAACGCCTCTGCCACCTTTGCATCCGCCAGTGCAAAGCAGCCAGCGATTGTGGGGCTGAGCGGTAAGTTGCGATAAGAACCAATAGCGCCATTTTCCTTCAAACGTCCGGCGAGGCCCGCTTCGTCGGAATTTACAACCCAGATAAAACCAAAGCTTGTCTGGCGGATCGGTTTGCCGCCTGCGTTGACAATGCTGGCGAATACTTTGTCGGACGGCGTGTTGGGTTCAAACACGGCGAGCATTGTGCCCGTGGCTTCTGGTGTTAGTGCGCCAGCCCGCATGATTACGGCCATGGCGATGAGCCATAGTGCAATGACGGTACCGAAAAAAATAACTGCGAATTTGTGGGAAGGGTATGAGTGCATAGCTCTAACACACAAGAACCGTCACCCCGTCGAAGGACGGGGTTGGGCTTTTTTTACGAAACGAAGCCCAATCCCGGCCTTCGCCGGGATGACGACCTATTTTGATTTTAAGCTGGGACACTTGCAAAATGAGCGGCCTTCACTTCTTTGATCGGCAGGTGCACCAAGAATGCGAACACGCCCAGCCCCACACTCATCCACCACACCGGATTGTATGATCCGAAAACATCATAAAGTTTACCGCCCAACCACACGCCGAGGAATGAGCCGATCTGGTGGCTCAAGAATACGAAGCCATAGAGCGTTGCCATGTAGCGAGTGCCGAACATCACGATGACAAGTTGCATGGTGAAAGGCACGGTGGACAGCCAGAGGAAGCCAAGTACGGCGGTGAACATTAATGTGCTGATTTGCGTAATGGGAAAGCTGATGAAAAGCACCGTTGCAATTGCCCGCAGCAGATAGATGGCACTCACTGGAAAGCGCTTGTCAGTGCGCGAACCCAATATGCCAGCGGTATATGAACCCACCACATTGAACAAGCCGATCAGCCCCATGGCTAATCCGGCGAACTCCTTGGTTATACCGTGCTCAGCCAGATATGGCGGCAGATGCACCGTGACGAAGGCAAGTTGAAATCCGCATACAAAGAAGCCTGCCGTCAGCAATAAATACGAGCGATGCCCGAATGCCAGCTTGATCGCTTGGCTCATCGTCAAATCGGTTTCGCCAATATTAGCTTTGCTGCTTGTTGAGTTTTGCACCAACAAAGGCAAAGCAAAGGGGATGATCAACAATGATGATGCAGCAAGGATTATCAATACCGTTTGCCAGCTATAGACCGAGAGCATTGCACCTGTCAGCGGCGAGAAAATGAATTGTCCGAGTGAACCCGAAGCCGTGGCAAGCCCGAATGCCCATGATCTTTTTTCTGGCGGTACGATGCGGCCTAAAGCGGCCATCACAATTCCAAACGACGACAGGGCAATGCCAACACCCACAAAAAGGCCTGCTGCAATATTAAACAAAAGTGGCGTACCCGCATAAGCCATGCCCACAACGCCAATGGCATAGATAACTGCGCCAAGCATCAATACACGCGCAGAACCATATCGATCTGCCATCGCGCCCGCAAACGGGGTGGCAATGCCCCACATTAAATTCTGAACAGC
>JAYUOP010000194.1:0-7498 GCA_043760745.1 Hyphomicrobiales bacterium | reverse complement strand
CCATTGTAAAGCACCTCGCCTTCAGCACTACCATTTGAGGCAAGCAGGCCCATGGCCGCCATGACCATTTGGCTTTTGCCGGATCCAGATTCGCCAACGACAGCAATCGTCTCGCCGCGCTTGACGCTAATGCTTGCCCCTTTGACGGCTTCAACTGCGCCATTCATGGTTTTGAATTTGACCCGCAGATTTTTGATTGAGAATAATTCTTCAGTCATCTCAGCGGTCCTTTGGGTCAAGCGCATCGCGCAGACCGTCACCAACAAAATTGAGCGCAAAGAGCGTAGAGGTTAGAAACAATGACGGGAAGAACAACAGCCAATTGGCATAAGGAATGTTGCGTGCACCTTGCGAAATGAGCACACCCCAACTCGACAATGGTTCTTGTACGCCAAGCCCGAGGTAAGACAAGAAGCTCTCCAAAATGATGACTTGCGGCACAAGCAGCGTCATATAAATCACAACCGGCCCTAATAGATTTGGCACGATATGGCGCAGAACAATGCCGCGCTTGCTCACGCCGAGAGCTTCCGCCGCTTGCACATATTCTTGGCGCTTAATAGACAGAGCTTGGCCACGCACAATGCGGGCCATGTCCAACCACATCACGCAGCCAACAGCAAAAAACATCAGAACAAAATTTCGTCCGAAGAAGACGACCAACATGATGACGAAAAATGTGAAAGGCAAAGCATATAGAATATCAACAACGCGCATCATCGCATCATCGGTTTTGCCACCGATGAACCCCGATGTAGCGCCATATAACACCCCGATGAAAACGGCGACTAGACCGGCCAGGAGACCGATTGAAAGCGACACGCGCCCGGCCACCAATGTACGCACCAAGAGATCACGTCCCGAAACATCGGTACCGAAATAAAAGTAATCTTTTTTGGTCAGTGTGCTGACGATCAGCTGCAAACCATCCGCTGATTTTTCTTCGACACGGGTGGCTTCGAAAGATCCGGAGCGATCAACATAGCGGGTAACGCGTTCATCGATTGGTTTGGTGGAACTTAGAGTTATGAAGATACGCCCGTCTTTTTCAACGAAACTGACGAAGTCCACTTTGGCTCGTTTTGCGGTTTCTTTGAGCGTGGCTTCAATGGATTCCGCTTTGGGATAAGCGGTAAGGCTTGGCGGAACGCGCGTATAGTTTTCAAAAACCGTATCAAATTTATGTTGTAAAAACCATGGTCCAACAACACAGATAAATGCCATGAAGACGAGATAAATCAGGCTCCAACTCGCCGCACGATTGGCCCGCAACCGCGCCCAAGCATCGCCCCACAGAGATCGACTCACGGTTTGCGCGTCAGTCATAACGCACCCGCGGATCAACCAGTGCATAAAGAATATCAGCTAATAGATTGAAAGTGATAGTGAAAATAGCGACAACAACGACGGTTCCCATAACAAGGGTATAGTCTCGGTTCAAAGCGGCATCGACAAAATATCTGCCAATGCCAGGGATTGCAAAAATGGTTTCAACAATTATAGAACCCGTCACCAGTGCGGCGGCAGCTGGGCCGGCATAAGAAATAATTGGTAAAAGTGCGCCGCGCAAAGCATGCCGAATGACGACAGAATAATCTGACAGGCCCATAGCGCGGGCGGTTCTGATATGATGGGCATGCAGCGATTCAATCATCGCACCGCGCATAAGCCTAGCCACGATAGCAAGCTGCGGTAGCATGAGAACCACGATCGGACCAACCATAACTTTCCAACCGCCACCACTCCAGCCGCCAACCGGAAACCATTTTAATCCCAGGGCAAAAATCAGTTGAAACAGAGGTGCTATAACAAATGTTGGGATTGTGCTGCCCGCCGTGGCCAAAGCCACAACCGCATAATCAGCACGGCGGTTTTGCCTCAGGGCTGCAATAATTCCAAGCATTCCGCCGAACAGCAAGGCAGCGGTCAAGGCCAAAAGGCCGAGCGGAATTGAAACTTTCAAACCGTTAGAGAGAATTTCAGCGACGGTGAAATCGGGGAGATTGTAACTGGGGCCAAAGTCACCCTGCAGCAAATTCCAAACATAGGTTACGAACTGCTTCCAGAGCGGCTCATCCAGATGATAAAGCTTTTCAAGATTAGCTTTAATAATGGGGTTCAAACCTTTTTCTTGGTTGAACGGTCCACCGGGTGCTACGCGCATCAACAGAAAAGACAGCGCCATTATAACGAATAGCGTTGGGATGGCTGTGAGTAAGCGCTGCAAAATATAACGCAGCATGATTTCACCTGTAATTGGGAAAACAAAGACTGCTCCCGATTTTCACCGAGAGCAGATTGATCCGTGAACGGATTACTTATTCCTTGGAGATCCAACGTGTAGGGTGGGAGTCCATAACGTTCATGTTCCAACCCCTAATTTTGGTCGACACGATGTTATGTGAACTGTAGTTCAAAAGTGGTACCACGCAGAGATCGCGGGCAACGCCAATTGCTTCGGCGTCGACCAAATGCTTCATGCGGGTCGTCGCATCTGCTTCGGCTGCGGCTTTGGCGAGAAGTGCGTCGTAATCGGCGTTAGCATATTCTGAATAGTTGTTGCCGGTTCCACCTTTACAAAGAGCCAGGAAGTTTTCTGGATCTTTGTAATCGGCAATCCAGGCCGCGCGGGCAATATCGAAATCACCGTGTTGCTCCAAATGACCGTAATGGGTTTTGGTGTCGGTATTGAGAAGGGATACTTCAATGCCAAGTGGTTTCAATTGCGATTGAATAGCAATGGCGACGTTCTTATGGTTTTCGGATGTGTTGTAGCGAATTTCCATTTTTAATGGGGTGGCTTCGGTATAGCCCATCGCGGTCAGCTCTTTTTTCGCCGCGTCTTCACGGTCCAATTGGGACATGCCAGCATACTCGACGGTTGGACCAACATAACCAGCAACACCGGGCGGCACGAAGCTATAGGCAGGGATCATAGAGTTACCCCAAACTTTTTCAGCGAGGTAATCGCGGTCAATTGCCATAGAAACGGCATGACGCAGCTTTACATTGTCCCAAGGTTTCTTGGTGGTTTTGAAGGCGTAGTAATACGTTCCGAGATATGCGCCAATCTTGATTTGTTCGCCAAACTTTGTGCGGAGATCGCCCAATTGCTCCGTAGGCAGATCATTATACATATCCAACTCACCAGCCTCATAGCGCTTAACAGCTGCACCGCGGTCTTCGTTGGGGATAAAATTCACGGTATCGATTTTGACGTTTGCCGCATCAAAAAATTGCGCGTTCTTCACCAGCTTAATATGATCGTTTGGAACGAATTCCGCTAAAATGTAAGCACCGTTGGAAATGAGTTTGCCAGGCTTGGTAAAGTCTGTTGGGTTTTTTTCGACATTGGCTTTGCTCACAGCATAGGTCACACCATGCGTCAACATTTCGAGGAAGTATGGTGTTGGCGCTTTGAGTGTGACCTCGAAGGTCAAGTCATCAATGGCTTTGACGCCCAAATCTTCCAGCTTCATTTTCTTTGCGGTAATGTCTTCGGCATTGACCACTGGGGCAAGCATGTAAGCATATTCAGAAGCTGTTTCTGGGTTCACCGCGCGCTGCCAAGAAAACACAAAGTCTTGCGCGGTCACTGGCGAGCCATCCGACCATTTGCCGTCAGCGCGTAATTTGAACGTATAAGTTTTGCCATCAGCAGACATGACGAAGCTTTCAGCAGCGCCGGGAATCACATTGGCGTCGACGTCTTGGCTCATCAATCCTGTGAAAAGGTCGCGCAAAATGTCAGCTTCATAAGTGGTTGATGTTTTGTGTGGGTCAAGCGATTCAGGATCAGCAGCGCTACCACGGTTCAAAATTACTTCTGCAAATGCAGCACTGGACATCAGGGCGAACAGCGCCACGCTGGTTGCCAGTGATTTGGTTTTTGAGTTCATCATGTATTTTCTCCCTTAGATTTTATGTGGAACGGGACCAATCTAGCACCACGTAGCACAGTCTGCGCAAGTCTTAAATTCAGAGGAGATTTGGTTGAGCTATTGCTAATCTGCCGGCCGGGTTGCGCGGTTGTTTTAATGGTGAAAGGCACATTGTGTTTGAATGCCCGGCAAAGCCGCCACAAGGCAAAGCATGGGTGCGGATTTCATGGTGCTCAAATGATAAATATCGTTTTAGGTAAGGCAACACCGTAACGACTTCGGATGTATTGGCTGGGGCGCCAGGGATCGAACCTGGGAATGCCGGAATCAAAATCCGGTGCCTTACCGCTTGGCGACGCCCCAACACGGCGCTCCGTATAGACTGGCTATTCGCCATCCGCAACGGGTGTATTGATTATTTTTTTGGCGAGGAAGTCGCAGGCAAAAAAATGGCTGGGTGTTGCCCCAGCCATCTCACATTCTTTGAATAAAATCAGTCGCGATCCAAAAGCTTCCAAGCCGCAGGGAAGGCTAAAGCGCCAAGAGCGGCTTTTACCAAATCACCGACGATGAAAGGACCAAGACCCCAATCAAAAGTCTGTTGCAAACCACTCGTGAAGAGATGAAGCCAAGCCAAGCCCGGCACATAAAGCACTGTTGCACCGAAAACCATGGCGGCAAACATCTTGAAAATGTTGCGATCCCAGCCACGCTCAGCCAACCAACCGACGAGGCCAGCGGCAAAAATAAATCCAATGATGTAACCACCGGTTGGACCGGCGAGCACAGCGGGGCCCGCCTTCATTTCAGCAAACACTGGAAGACCGACAAGACCTTCCAAAGCATAAAGACCAAGCGTTGCTGCACCAAGGCGCGAACCATAAGCGCCGCCAACGATAAGTACAGCGAGCGTTTGTAAAGTCATTGGTACGGGGATCATCGGCACGTTGATTTGCGCCGAGACGGCAATCAATGCGCTGCCCAAAACCGCAAGAACGGCCATTCTGAGGTATTGATCGCTAATGCTGGCTGGCCAGAACCGCCCCGCAATCGTCGAATTTGCAATTAACATTTTTTCTCCGCTCCCTAAGAGATTTTGAATTGGCGTAAACTATAATGTACCGCGGGTAGTCATTGCAATAAGTCGAAAGAGGTATTGGATAACTCTTGGTTCAACCGATACGAGGATCAATTGGTGTGAGGCTGCTAAAACCTAAAATTGTTTCGAGAAGCTTCGCTCCAGCGAGGAGTTTTGCTTCTTGGCGGGGGGCGGCAACGATTTGAATGCCGACCGGCAATTGTTCTCTTGTGAAGCCAGCCGGAATTGAAATTGCCGGGCAAGACACCATAGTGATGGCGGAGGCGATCAAAAGCCAGTCCACATAGGAGGTAAATTTTACGCCGTTGCATTCTGTAGGGTAGCGTTGCTCAACCGGGAATGGGGAAACGATCGTGGCGGGCGTCAAAAGGAGATCATAAGTTTCAAAGAATTTGAGGGAGCGGGCATACATTCGACTGCGCTGGCTTTCAGCCTTAGCAATGTCGTGGCCAGTGAGGGCGAGGCCTTTTTCAATGTTCCAAATCACTTCGGGTTTCAGTTGATCGCGATGGGTATCGAGGAGGCTTTTCATGCCGACAGCAAAATTTAGCGCACGCAGGGTTTGAGCACAATTCATGGCATCATTTAGATTGGGATGAGCCTCTTCAACGCTGACACCAGCGGCTTCAAATTTGCGCGCGGCGGCTTCGACGATTGCCGCCACTTCGGGATCAACCGGGGTTATACCGAGGTCACGACTGAAGGCGACGCGCTTTGGTTTCCAACCAGACTGCGTGGCTTTGACATAGGACGTACCATCGGAGGGGAGTGACAAAGGATCGCCAGCCACTTCGCCAACCATAGCATCAAACAATAATGCAAGATCGCTGACGTGGCGGGCCATGGGGCCCTCAACGCCGAGGGTTGAATCAATTTTTACACCGACACTGGCGGCCACACGCCCGGGCGATGGTCGCATGCCAACGATGCTGCAGAAGCTAGCTGGATTCCGCAAGGAACCGCCGAGGTCAGAGCCATGTGCGGCCCAAGCCATGCCAGTGGCCAATGCGGCGGCGGCACCACCTGACGAGCCAGCAGCAGAGCGCGAGGTGTTCCAAGGGTTTAGCGTGGCGCCGAAAACCTCGTTAAAAGTGTTGGCCCCAGCGCCAAATTCTGGCGTGTTCGACATCGCATAAACAATGCCGCCATTGCTTTCGAGATGCTCTACCATAATGTCGGATTTCGCGGGAATGTGATCTTTGAAAATCGGTGACCCTTGCGTCGAGCGAACGCCTGCAACATTGGTCAAGTCTTTGATTGGAACTGGAAGCCCGCAGAGAATGCCACGTTCGGCGATTGGTTTTGCCATTAGGGCTTTGGCATGGGTTCGGGCGCGATCAAAGCAAAGCGTGGGCAAAGCGTTTACTGCCGGGTTCACGTCAGCGATGCGGGTTTCGAGCGCATCAAGGCAATCGAGCGGAGAGATTTTGCCCGCGCGCAAAAGGTCAACAATTTCGGTTGCAGTGGATTTGAAAAGATTTTGCATGATGCGAAACTATATCGCTTAAATCTCTTTAGTCGAATGACAATTGTTTGCCGGGGCAAAGCGCAGTAGGGTTTTTCCACAAGAGCTTTTTTAGGATTAGACATGACAATTGCCGTTGATCGATTTGGGTTTCAAGTATCTCATGTTTTGGATCGCTTTATTGCGGCAGAAGCACTGCCGGGTACTGGGATTTCGGAGGCTCATTTTTGGCGCGGGTTCACGGACCTATTAACCGAGCTCACACCAGAGAATCGGGCGCTGTTGGCGCGGCGGGATGAACTCCAATCGGCGATTGATCATTGGCACAAGGCTCCATCGACAGACCAAGAAAACTTCCTGCGCGAGATTGGATATATTGTTCCTGAGGGCGAAGACTTCATTATCACTTCGCAAAATGTCGATGATGAGATTGCACAATTGGCCGGGCCGCAATTGGTGGTTCCGGTGATGAATGCACGTTATGCCCTGAATGCAGCGAATGCCCGTTGGGGTTCGCTTTATGATGCGCTGTATGGAACTGATGCGATTGCGGAAACTGATGGCGCTGCGCGTGGCAAAACTTTCAATCCTGTGCGCGGTGAAAAAGTTGTCGGATGGGCACGGGCGTTTCTTGATCAAGCCGTGCCATTGGCTTCTGGATCATGGGTCGACGCTGGACAGCTGGATGTTCAAAATGGAAAACTGCTGATCGGCGGGACGGGGTTGCGCGATGCAAAGCAGTTTGTCGGGTATTTGCAGAATGACATTGGCTCATTGCAAGTCCTGCTGCGCCACAACGGCTTGTTGCTGGAAATCATCGTTGATGCCAATAGCGCCATTGGGAAAACAGATGCTGCGAATATTTCTGATGTTTGGCTTGAGTCTGCGCTCACGACGATTATGGATTGCGAAGATTCAATAGCTGCGGTTGAT
The DNA here is from genome assembly GCA_043760745.1 of Hyphomicrobiales bacterium. GTDB lineage: Bacteria > Pseudomonadota > Alphaproteobacteria > Rhizobiales > Aestuariivirgaceae > Aestuariivirga. The sequence continues at coordinate 120 of JAYUOP010000194.1, read as the reverse complement.
GCCGAAGATAAAACTCTGGTCTATCGCAATTGGCTGGGTTTAATGAAAGGCGACCTCACTGAGGTTATTAGCAAGAATGGCAAAACGACAACCCGGCGTTTGAATCCGAACGTGGAATAT
>JAYUOP010000193.1:0-3021 GCA_043760745.1 Hyphomicrobiales bacterium | reverse complement strand
GATTTCGACACACTGAGCTATCGCGAGGACCATGTTTTCGCGGGCGGCACCCAAGGTGTCAGCGTTAATTTTTCAGGAGTAACGCAGGGAGCGCTGGCTAACAACAGAGCCATCGACGCCTTTGGCAATCTTGAGACAGTTACAAACATTGAGCGGGTGTATGGCACAGGATTTGCTGACACCGTTTATGCTGCCGACACAGGCAGAACAGAAATTTTCTCGGGTTTCGAGTTTGCGGGATTCCTTGGCGACGATGTTTTTATCGGTAATGCCGCAAGTATCGACCAACTCATTTATCAGAAAGACGAAGCTTTTGCGCAGGATTACCTCGACGGACTTGGTTTAACTCTTGCGGTTCACGGGATCACTGCCAATTTCGCGGCAGACGTTACGCAAGGCGATGGCGCTACTGGCACGATCATTGATAGCTTTGGTGATACTGACACTGTTTACCATGTCGATGTCGTTCGTGGAACAGCATTTGTCGATACTTTCAACGGCGGCGTTGATGACGAAGCATTCATCGGCGGTAAAGGCAATGACGTCTTCAATGGTGGTGGTGGGCATGATGTTGTCGGATATCAAACCGACGATGACCGGATTGATGGGCGATCGAGAATTATTGCCAATTTCTTGACCGATACTATGGCAAACGGCATTGCGATTGGAACCGTTATAGACGGCTTCGGCAACACTGACCAAATCAACAGCATCGAAGAAATTGTCGGTACTGACTTTGCCGATGTCATGACTGGTGGTGCCGATGCTGTTCAATTTAATGGCAATAACGGGGACGACACATTGCGCGGTGGCAGTGCTAGCGACAAATTTTCCGGTGGCAAAGGCAATGATACGATCTATGGCGATGCTTTAGGCGGTTTGCCTGGTGGCGCGATTGATGAAACATTTTTCTCCGGGCAACGCTCTGACTACACCGTAACATTAATGATTGATGGTGGAATTCGGGTTGTGGACAAAAGGTCTGATGGCACTGGTTCTGATAGCGTTTATGGCATTGAAACATTCGATTTTGACGGGGTAGATTTCAATGCCGCTGATGTTTTAGACGTTAAATCCAATCATCCGCATTGGTACTAAAAAAGCTGACACGATTACAGGTGACAGCGGCGACGACACTTTGACTGGCCTTGCCGGGAATGATCGTATTTTTGGCCTCGGTGGCGACGACACTCTTGACCTTGGTGCTGGTAATGATTTGGGTGAGGGCGGCGAAGGCAATGATTTGATCATTGCTGGAAAAGGCAATGACGTTATTCGTGGTGGGATCGGCGAAGATAGGCTTGAACTTGGTGATGGCAATGACACCGGAAACGCTGGCGATGGCGACGACGAAGTAATTGCTGGCAAGGGTAATGATCTTGCCAACGGTGATGATGGCGATGACATGTTAGACCTCGGCGATGGCAATGACACCGGAAATGGTGGCGATGGCGTTGACCGTATTTTGCTAGGCAAAGGCAATGATAAGTCTACGGGTGGTGATGGTGACGATTACCTCGATGGCGGTGCTGGCAAAGACCAACTCAATGGCGGCGATGATGACGACATTCTGATTGGTGGTGTGGGCAACGACACCATGACTGGTGGGCTTGGTGCGGATCAATTCCATTTCTCAGGCAAAACCGGCAAGGACGTCATCACCGATTTTGAGCACGGCGTCGATTCGTTTGTTGCCATTGGTTATGGTAGTGAGGAAGATGTCCTCGAGGCAATTATTGATGGCTTATCGCAGGTTGGTAACAATGTGGTTTTGAAGGTCAAAAACATTGGAACTGTAACCTTCTTAAACGATCAGCTGGCGAACTTTACGGAGTCAGATTTGATGGTGTTGTAAAACTAAAGTCTTACGACTTTTCAACTTTTCACTATCGTTTCATGGTTGCAAAACTTTTGATTCAAGAACACACTTTTCTTTAACGGCAAAAAAATGCCAGATATGGGAGAAGTAAATGACAAAATCGAATATTGATAAAACCAATTCGCGCCGGTCGTTTTTGCGATCAGGTGCTGTGGTTGCTGCTGGTGCGGCCGCAGTGGCGATGCCGGCTGTTGTGCAAGCGCAAGAAGTTAGTGTTTGGAAATTCCAAAGCACGTGGCCTGCCAAAGATATTTTCCACGAATACGCCTCTGACTTTGTTACCCGCGTCAATGAAATGGGCGGCGGCCGTTTGAAGTTTGAATTGCTTGCAGCAGGTTCAGTTGCCAAGGCACTAGAAGTTCATGACGCCGTATTATCCGGCACATTGGATGGCGGACATGGTGTTACTGCCTATTGGTATGGCAAGCACAAGTCATATTCATTGTTCGGAACACCTCCGGCATGGGGCTGGCGCGCTAACCAAATGATTGGCTGGATGAAATACGGTGGCGGACAAGCATTGTATGATGAATTGGTGCAAACCGTTCTCGGCTTGAACCTGGTGGGCTTCCTTACAGGCCCAATGCCAACGCAGCCTCTAGGCTGGTTCAAAGAAGAAATCAAAGATGCGGCACAGCTTACCGGCTTGAAGTATCGCACGGTGGGTTTGTCGGCTGATTTGTTTAAGCAAATGGGTGCTGCAGTTACGATTATGGGCGGTGGCGAAATCGTTCCTGCTATGGATCGCGGTTTGCTTGATGCAGCGGAATTCAACAATCCGTCTTCTGATAAGCTTCTTGGCTTTGCCGACGTTTCGAAGAATTACATGCTGCAGAGCTATCACCAGTCAGCTGAATGTTTCGAAATTATTCTGAACAAAACCAAATTCGATGCACTCGCACCTGATCTACAGTCGATCATCAAATATGCGATTGAATCGTCGTCGCAAGACATGAGCCACAAAGCTATGGATCGTTACTCAACTGATCTGGCCGCATTGCGTGCTGCTGGTGTCAACGTCCACAAAACACCAGACTCAGTGTTGCAAGCCCAACTTGCGGCGTGGGACAAAGTGATTGAAGCGCAATCTGTTGAACCATTCTTCGCTAAGGTTGTTGAAAGCCAAAAAGCCTGGGCAAAGC
>JAYUOP010000192.1:0-3031 GCA_043760745.1 Hyphomicrobiales bacterium | reverse complement strand
CCTCCCCACAAGGGGGAGGGAGAAGTGAGACGATTACTTCTTCGCAGCTTTTACTGCAGCTTTCGCGGTGATGCCAAAATGTTTGTAGAGTTCTTCGGCGGGGCCGGATGCGCCAAAACTGGTCATGCCGATGAAGGTGCCATCGGCGCCGATAAACCGATCCCAGCTTTGGCGCACACCTGCCTCAATCGCGATACGGATTTTTTCGGTGCCGAGGAGTTGGGTTTTGTAAGCTTTACCTTGGCGCTCGAACAGCTCCATTGAAGGAACCGAAACCACGCGGGTTGGTGTGCCGGCTTTATCCAGAGTAGCTTTGGCTTCCATGGCGATTTCGACTTCGGAGCCAGATGCGAAGATTACGACTTTGGATTTCTTGAGCGATGGTGCGATTTCGTATGCACCAAGTCCGCAGAGATTTTTGGCGGAATATGTCAAGCGCGCTGGTTTCAATTTCTGACGGGTAAGGGCCAAAATGCTTGGACTTTTTTCTGACTTCAAAGCAATTTGCCAGCACTCAGCCGTTTCCACCGCATCGCAAGGGCGCATGACCAACAGATTTGGAATGACGCGCAAAGCGGCCATGTGCTCAACGGGTTGATGGGTTGGTCCATCTTCGCCGAGACCGATGGAATCATGGGTCATGACGTAAATCACGCGCTGTTCCATGAGGGCAGATAAACGAATGCTTGGGCGGCAATAGTCAGTGAACACCATGAACGTGCCACCATATGGAATAGCGCCACCATGCAGCGCCATGCCATTCATTGCGGCCGCCATGCCATGCTCACGAATGCCGTAATACATATAGCTGCCGCTATAGTCGGCGGCGCTGAAGCCTTTTTGGTCTTTCGATTTTGTATTGTTTGAGCCGGTCAAATCCGCCGAACCACCGATTATTTCGGGGACCACCGCATTTACCACATCAAGCGTATTTTGCGAGGCGATGCGGGTTGCCAAGTGTGGTGGCGATTTTGCCATGGCTTTCTTGAAGTCAGCGATTGTTGTATCAAAGTTTGCGGGCAGTGCGCCTGACATGATCCGGTTGAACTCGGCTTTATGGGCGCTGGCGCTGAGGTTTTTCTCCCAAGTCGTACGGGCTGATTTTCCACGCGCGCCTGCGTCCCGCCAATCACTCAGGACATCCTTGGGGATGACGAACGGTGCATGCGGCCAGCCGAGGGCCACGCGGGCGGCAGCGATTTCATCGGGCCCCAATGGCGAACCATGGCTATCCTTGGTGCCTTGCTTTTTGGGCGCACCAAAACCGATGATGGTTTTGCACGCAATCATGGTTGGCTTGTCTGAAGTCTGTGCGGCGGCCAAAGCGGCGGCAATCTCCGAGGGATTATGACCATCTACAGCGGCCACATTCCAATTGGCAGATTTAAACCGCATCAGTTGATCGGTCGAATCAGACATGCTGACCTTGCCATCAATTGAAATGCCATTGTCATCCCAGAGCACGATGAGGTGATTAAGCTTCAAGTGGCCAGCCAGCGTAATCGCTTCTTGGGAAATGCCTTCCATCAAGCAACCGTCACCAGCCAACACATATGTCTTGTGATTGGCGAGATCATCGCCAAAACGTGCGGCCAAGTGGCGCTCAGCAATGGCAAAGCCCACCGCGTTGCCTAAGCCTTGGCCCAATGGACCCGTGGTGGTTTCAATGCCGGAGGCATGACCGAATTCAGGGTGACCTGCGGTTTTGGAACCCAATTGGCGGAAGTTTTTCAAATCTTCCATGCTCATGTCCTGATAGCCATTCAGATAAAGCAGGGAATACATCAGCATGGAGCCATGGCCCGCCGACAGAATAAACCGGTCGCGGTCGGGCCAGTGCGGCGCTGACGCATCAAATTTAAGGAACTGGCTGAACAGTACAGTGACCACGTCTGCTGCCCCCATAGGCAAGCCTGGATGGCCGGAATTGGCCTTTTGGACGGCATCCATGCTGAGGGCGCGGATGGCATTGGCCATATTTTTATGCTGTTCGGCGGAAATCATGACAAGTCCTTATGGTTTTTAAAGAGGGTAACTTTTTCAATCCCTGATAACATTCATGGGCAATGAGTCAATTGCTCAAACCCACCTATTTTGTGAACCGGGCAAAAATCCGCTTTGGATGCGGTGGGTTTATGGTATGGTGCAGCGAACCGGACGGCGAAATTCCGGTGTTGCTACTGGGGCTTAGATGGCTGAATCGGATAAATTAGATCAAGTGTTTGATCGCTTTGAAAGCGCAATGCGGAAGTTTGAGGCGGCACTTGTCACCCGCGGCAGCAATGCTGTTCGGGTTGAAACGCTTGAAGGTGAGACCGATGCGCTGCGGAAAGATCACATTCGGATCACGGGTGAGTTGGAGCTTGTGCGCGTGAAAGCGCATGAACTCGTGGATACCAGCCAGCAAGCTGTGGGCAAGATTGATAGCGCTATGACTCGCATTCGCTCGGTTCTTCATTCGAACAGTGGAGAATAGTTTATGGCCAATGTGATTGTAACCGTAGCTGACCGCCCTTACACCATGCAATGCCCGGATGGCGAAGAAGGCCATTTGCGGGATTTAGCCCTGTTGCTCGACACGGAAGTTTCGCGCATCAAGCAAAGTGTTGGTTCGATTGGCGATATTCGACTGCTGGTGATGAGCGGGCTGATGGTTGCTGATCGCTTGAGCGAAGCGACCAAGAAAATCGAGACCCTCGAAAACCAAGTGCAAAATTTACGCGAGTCGCGGAATTTGGCGGTTGGGCAATTGAAGATCGTGGAAGATAAATTCAGTGAAAGACTAGATGCCGCGAGTGCCCGGCTTGAGGCTGTGGCGAAGGGAATGGGTTGACTGTAAGTATCAATTTTGATACATTAGATCAATGAAACCCGTCGAATTTCTTGGTGATGCACTAAAAAAGCTAAAGTCATTTCCTGATGCTGTTAGGGTTGACGCTGGCCGTGAATTGCGTCGTTTGCAAGAAGGGCTTGATCCGCGCGATTGGAAACCTATGCCAGACATTGGGCGCGGTGTGCGAGAGATTCGGAT
>JAYUOP010000191.1:0-21261 GCA_043760745.1 Hyphomicrobiales bacterium | reverse complement strand
ATCGTGCGCTTGCTGCACAGCGCTAATAATTGAATTCCTGATTTGCTCCGCATTGGACCAAGGGCGCGGCCAACGCCATTTTTGTCGAGTGCGGATTTCATTGGCTTGGGCAACTTCGCGCCATCGGCCTCAACGATCTTACCAATTTTTACATTGAATATTCCTGACGCAGCACCACGCGCCGATTTACAACCTTTAAATTTTTTCAAGAATTGTTGCGCTTCAATCGCTCGCGCTTGCAAGAGTTCTGGACCGTCAGAGGCCTCAAGCGGAAATCCAATTTCCATCAAAGCGTAAACTGAAATTGGGCGCATGCGCGGATCGTTCATGATCTCAGCGACGCGCTTGTTTGCTTTGCTCTTAATCTCATTATACTTGCGATCGACCTCGGCTTTGCCGGCGACCACATCATTCTTCACTTTAAATTTTCCACGCAAAATACGGCTGAATGAAATTTGGGCATTGACGTAGCGCCAAACCGTCGCTTCTGAAACATTGTTTGCTTTGAGCTTTGCGGCGAACCCTTCATCATCGGTTTTCAGGCTTGAGGCAATTTTGCTCGTTTGTTTTTTGATTTCAGCGTCGGTGGCATCGGCCTTGCCTTTTTTCGCATAAAAAATAGTGACTAATTCATCAATGACCTCATTGGCAGCAACCTTCCGTGCTCCATTGCCTTCCGAATTTGCGCCCAACATTTTTAGCCATCTGATGCGTTGTTCAACGTCATAAGATGTAACAGGCAAATCATTTACAGTGGCAATAACAGCTTGTTCTTGCGCCAGAGCAAGCTGGCCTGAAAATGCGAGGCCCAACGCCAAGAAAATTCCAAAAAACTTATTCATCAGTTCCAAAAATCCAGTTTAGAAACCAAAAGCCACACTCGATTTACCGAGTGTGCGCAGTTCTAGTGATAACATCACGGCGCGATCAATCTCGGTTGTGTCTTCTGGTTCCGTTTCGGTATAGGACAATTTGAAATTCATACAGTCACAATCAAATTCCACGCCAGCAGTTTTGCTGCGGAAAATGTCGGATTTGAGATCATAGCGTAATCCGCCAAAAACACTCCAACCCTCAGTCAATTGGAACTTTGCTTCGGACTCGATAAACTCTTCTGCCGCGATCCGGCCATAATAGGGTTCAGCACCAATATTGAGGTAGCCAACACTTGCCGAGAAGCGTTCGAAGTCGAGGCTTATCAAACCTTCTTGCCGATTTACGGCCGAGAAGTCTTCTTCCATGCGGGCTTGATAAGAGAGATTGAACCAATCAACTGGTTGAACCGTTATTGCACCGACCAAGTCTGACTTGCCGCCATCTAAGCCGGAGCCAACATCAAAACTATTCTCGCCAGCAATATGGAACGACTCGCCGACACTACCACGAATAAATCCACCGTTTGCGCCGAGGAATGAATAGGTCAAACCAAGATTGGCGCGTGTGCCACCTTCAAATCGATCAAGGCCAGTAAAACGGTCGCTGAGGAACAAGCTTGAGTGATCAAAGTTTAAAGTGATTGCATCTTCATTGCCAATCACATCCCGGTTCGTTTCATCACTTGCCGCAATAATTTGGAAAACGGGCGAGACAATGCTTTGTCCGCTATCAAAAGATGCAACGAACGGCATCCGCATATCGATGCCAACTGTTGGCAAAATCCGTACTGTGGTTTCGCTTTCATGAAACCCAGTGGCTTCGCCAGCGTCCGGAACACCATCCGTAATATAAATATCGCTGCGAAGTTTTGCGAATGGCGTGATCACAGCGCCGATGTCGCTGATCATTTGATTCTGCCAATTCAGCTCTGAAACCGCGCGGGTTTGAGTTGTGCCATGGTTGACATCGTCAAAAGGTGTTTCAGCATTTTCGCGATATAGCGAATATAGGCTCCAGTTTACGCTGAGTTCCCCGCCGATAACCGGATCGGCAAAAGTGTGATCACCCGAAATGTAAGGCAGAGCAACAGGCAGGGTTGATTGATCTTCTGAAAGATTAGAGCTCATGAAACTCAGCATTTGAGCGGACACGTAAGTCCGGTCCCAAAGACCTGTTATGGAAACATCGCTTGTAATCAATTCGCTGCTGTTAAAGTCATAGTCATCCATGAATGTGCGATCAGTTGGCAGGGTTCCATTCCAACTCAAGTCCCAATCCTGGGCGAGTTCAAATTTGCCTTTAGTGGTCAGTGCACCGCGCCATTGATTATCATTTGAAGGACTTGTTTGATCGAATTGATAGGCGCCATAACCCCGAACACTATACTCACCATTGTTCAAGCGATGCCGCCATTCAACATCGGCAACGGGCCCTTGTTTCGTGGTCCAGTTAGGGCTGAAAGTTAAATCATAATTTTGCGCTAATTCCCAGAAGTAAGGGGTGATCACTCCATATCCATATGACTTGCCACGCTTGAAATTTGGCATTAGCCAGCCCGTGCGCCGCTTAACGCTGGGGTCCGCTTGCTCGGCATAAGGCAATCCAGCGACCGTAATGCCAGCAATTTTAAGGCGCGGGTTGGTGTGATAAAAAGTCTTAGTACTACTATCATGCCGCGTTTCATCGGTCACGATTTCCCACAGCGGATCGCCACCGTCGGTGCTGCATTCTTTACAGGCCGTGTAATGTGCATTTTCAAAAATTGTAATGCCATCAACCGAGCGTTTCACATAAGCAGCTGTAATGGTGACATCATTGGTCAAAAGCGCTTTTACATGCCGCGCGAAACCGGCTTTAAATTTATCGCGCAATGCCAAAACGTCTGCTTGCAAAATATTTCCATTAGGCTCACGCAATTCAACCGATCCGTTGGCGGTAAAAGCGCCTGTTTCGCGATTGTAACTCACTTCGGTCGCCACCAAAATATAGGGACCATATATCATGCGAACCGTACCAACCGCGCGCGCTAACCCGGAAACAGAATCATAAAGCAACCGATCCGCTTCAACATCCACAGCGGTGCCATCAGCGGGCACGTCCATAATTGGTGCTACGAAAGGTTTGTCAACAATTGCAAAAGCGCTGGTTGTAAATGCGAAACCGGCAAGCATTCCGACAGCCAAAAGCAGTCCCCCGGAACCCACAGTTTCCCGCAAGGCGTTTCGTATTCTTTTCGGTATCCCCGAATTGCCCACGTAACCCACCAACTCAATCACAATACTTAACCGTTTATTACGCGATTTCACGGTCCGCGCAAAGTCTTCTTTTAACCAAGTTGATGATGCAAAAAGGCATAGGAATGGCAGAGGTGAAAATAAGGTTAACAACGGGTTAGTTGAACCTTAGCCCTCAAAGCGCTATCCCATAAGAAATCACTGATTTGATAGGATTCTCAATGAAACTAAAATTTGCCGCCGCTACTTTGCCAAAATCTGGAACCCTTGTGGTTTTTGCGTTGGAAAGCGGCAAGCTTTCGCCTTTTGCGGAAACACTTGATAAAGCAACCGAGGGGCAAATTACCCGCGCTGTTAAAGCGGCAAATTACGAAGGCAAGCGTGAAGCTGTGCTTGATATCTTGAGCCCCGGTGCGGGACTTTCGCGCGTGTTTGTCATCGGCCTTGGCAAAACCGAGGGCATCACTGCCCGCGAAATTGAACTGGTCGGTGGAACCATTGCGGGCGCCTTGCAATCAGCGAAAGTCAAAACGGCAAGCGTAAGTCCGCTGCCAGAGATCAAAGGCACAAGCGCTGCTGAAGCCGCGGCTTTGCTCGCGTCTGGCGCTGCTTTACGGGTTTATAGTTTTGATGGCTACAAATCGAAGAAGCCAGAGAAAGATAAAGCGCTCGCTGAAATAGCATTTTTAACGAGTGAAAACGCAAAAGCTAAAAAAGCGTTTGAAACCTATGATGCTATCCGCGAAGGCGTCCATCTTGCTCGGGATTTGGTCAATGAACCCGCTAATATCTTGGTGCCAATTGAATTTGCGAGGCGCGCCAAAGAATTGACTAAAGCAGGTGTGGTTGTTGAAATTCTGAGCCCCGCACAGATGAAAAAATTGGGCATGGGCGCGTTGCTTGGCGTGGCCCAAGGATCGCCTAATGAGGCCCGCCTCGTGGTCATGCGCTGGAATGGTGGCAAAGAAAAAGATCAACCAATTGCATTCGTTGGCAAGGGCGTCACCTTCGATACCGGTGGCGTTTCAATTAAGCCCGCTGCTGGCATGGAAGACATGAAAGGCGATATGGGCGGTGCTGCATGTGTTACGGGATTGATGTTAGCTTTGGCCAAACGCAAAGCCAAAGCCAATGTGATTGGCGCTATCGGTATTGTTGAAAACTCCGTGGACGGCAATGCGCAGCGCCCCGGCGATGTGGTGAAATCCATGTCCGGTCAAACCATTGCGGTGCTCAATACCGATGCCGAAGGCCGCCTCGTTCTCGCGGATGTGCTGTGGTATATTCAAGATAAATACAAACCAAAGTTCATGGTGAACTTGGCCACATTAACGGGCGCAATTCTTGTGGCCTTGGGCAAAGAGCATGCCGGCCTGTTTTCAAACAACGATGAGCTGTCGCAGCGGATTTCAGAATCGGGTTACGCTACGGGCGAAAAAGTGTGGCGCTTGCCACTCACCCCTGAGTATGACAAGTTGATTGATCACGACGTCGCTGATATGAAAAATATTGGCGGCCGTCTAGCTGGTTCGATTACAGCCGCGCAATTCATTCAGCGCTTCGTGAACAAAGTTCCTTGGGTGCATTTGGATGTGGCGGGAACGGCAATGGATTCTGTGAAATCCGCAATCAACCAAAGTTGGGCCAGCGGCTGGGGTGTGCGCTTGCTGAACCATCTCGTAGCAAAACATTACGAAAAATAATGGCTGAGGTTTGGTTCTATCATCTCGAGCAACGCCCGCTTTCGTCAGTATTGCCTGGACTATTGGAGCGCGGGCTTGAGCGTGGTTTGTGCATGACTGTGCGAACCGCAGAGCCTTCGCGACTTGAAGAACTATCCGCTTTGTTGTGGACCCACGAGGACGTTGCATTTCTACCGCATGGACAATCCGGTGATGCGAAATCTGAAGTCCAACCGATATGGCTGACTGCTGAAGATGATAATCCAAACACCTCTACGTTGCGGTTTTACGTTGATGGCGCAATGCCTGATGATGTTGCTGGTTTAAGCCGCGCCATCATCATGCTTGATGCTTCCGATGAAGAAGCAACTATTGCCGCGCGGAGTGTTTGGAAAACCATGAAGGCAGATGGCCACGCCATCAGCTATTGGCAACAAAATGAAAATGGCCGTTGGGAAAACAAGGCCGCAACCGGAGCAACATCATGACAGAGCACGTTGAAAAATTAAAATACCGCCTGATCACTGGCCCTGATGACCGCGCATTCTGCGAGCGCATATCAAAAGCTATCGATGATGGCTACATGCTCTATGGCTCACCAGCGATTACTTACAACGGCGAGCGCTGTATCGTGGCGCAAGCAGTTTTACTGCGCGATTAAAATTTCGCAGCATTGATCCATAAGTGAGCGGCAATACTGGCGGCGTAACCAAGCGCTATCGCCCACGTCCATTTCAAATGGCTAGAGAACGTGTAGCGACCATGGCCAATGCCCATCAGCGCCACACCAGCCGCCGAGCCGATCGAAAGCAAACTGCCGCCCACACCGGCAGTCAGCGTCACAAGCAACCATTGCCCATGACTCATCATAGGATCCATTGTGAGCACAGCAAACATCAGCGGAATATTATCAACAATTGCGGAGAGAACGCCTATCGTAATATTCGCGATTGTCGGTCCCCATTGACCATAAAGATAGGTATTCGCTTCTGCGAGATAGCCAAGCACGCCGAGCCCGCCGACCGCAAAAATAATTCCAAAGAAAAACAGTAGTGTGTCCCATTCCACTTTGGCAATCATGCTGAAGGAGTTCAAAACCATATCATCGTTTTGCGTCCGGGCACTTTTCCGCTGCAGCGCATAAGACCACACTTGCAAATAACCGAGCCCCAGCATCATGCCAAGAGCAGGGGGAAGATGCAGAAAATTCTTAAAAGCAATGGCGGTCACAATCGTCAGTGCAAAGAGGATGATCACACCCACCGCACCCGGTTTCATCCGAACAGTTTCAACAACGGCTGGCGGTTTTTCCTTCGGGATTGCAAAGCTCATGATCACAGCTGGAACTATCCAGTTAATCACCGAAGGCACAAACAAAACAAAAAACTCAAAGAACGCAAGCTTGCATTTTTGCCAAACCATAAGCGTAGTGATATCGCCAAAGGGAGAAAACGCACCACCCGCATTTGCCGCTACCACGATGCTGATACAAGAAATCGCAGTAAAAGCTGGTGACTTTATGCCAACGGCCAAAACCACTGATCCCATAATGAGAGCAGTTGTGAGATTATCGAGAATGCCAGACAAGCAAAATGCAAATATGCCAGTTAGCCAAAAAAGCTGGCGATAAGAAAGTCCGCGTGCCGTTAGTTTTGCGCGCAACACATCAAACACGCGGCGCTCTTCTAAAGTGTTCACATATGTGATCGCTACCAACAAGAACAACAGCAGCTCGCCATATTCCATGATCATGTGTTTGGCAGCAGCTTCCGCAATATCACTTTTGCCTTGTGCGGCATAAGCCATGCCAATCAACGCCCAAATCAATCCTGCCGCAATCAGCACCGGTTTTGATTTTCGCATCTGCGTCGTCTCTTCAAAAATTACCAAAACATAGGCGGCAACAAAAATGAAAAAAGACAGATAACCAAACCAAGATTGAGTTAAATTAAGCATCACGTTCCTATCTGTAGTAGGCGCCCTCATCCGCCCTTCGGGCACCTTCTCCCGCGTTCTTTTACGTGGAAGAACGCGGCCAACTGCCGGATGAGGGCAACCTCAAAGCAACTCTAACCAACTATCTTCCAGTACTTCCAACTCTTTCGCAAGCTTGGTACGTAATCGTCCGTAGTCTGACGCTTTTTTTGGTTCGTCTTTGTAGATCGAAGGATCAGATAAAACCTGATCTAGAATATTAAGTTTATCTTTATGTTTCAATATCTTGAGATCGATCTCTTGAATCATTTTCTTCAGAGCGTCACCGGTAATTTTGGGTTTGGCGACGGCAGCGGCAACTTCAACTTTTTCAGCTTTCCGCGCAGGCGTTTTTTTGCCCAAAACAATATCAGTGTATTCATCCATATCGCCATCAAATGGCGACACAGTGCCATCATGCACGATCCACAACCGATCAACGGTGGTTTCAATAATATGCCGATCATGGCTGATCAAAACTACAGCGCCTTCAAAATCATTGATCGCCATGATTAGGGCTTCGCGGCTATCAATGTCCAAATGGTTTGTCGGTTCATCGAGCACCAAAATATGCGGCGCATGAAAGGTGGCAATCATGAAAAGCAAACGCGCTTTTTCGCCACCAGATAAAATCGAACATTTTGAATCCGCAAGATGCGCGCCAAATCCCACTGCACCAAGTTTCGCCCGGCGTTGCGAAACCGTGGCATCCGGCATCAGCTCCACAATGTATTCGTATGGTGTGCGATCTTCAGTTAGTTCATCCAATTGATGTTGCGCAAAATAGCCAATGCTTAAGCGCGGCGGATGCTTCATCTCGCCAGACATGGTTTGAAGTTTGCCACACAGCAACTTCGCAAATGTCGATTTACCGTTGCCGTTTGAGCCAAGCAACGCAATTCGATCATCGGGATCCATGCGCAACGTAATGTTCTTTAAAATCGGCTTACCTTCAACATAACCCACCGACGCTTTTTCCCAACGCACCAATGGTGGGGCCAACGCCTTTTCGGGATTTGGAAAAATAAATGGCGCAACGCGGTTTTCAATCATGTCGGCAATCGGCTCAAGTTTCGACAAAGCCTTCATGCGGCTCTGCGCCTGCTTTGCTTTGGAAGCTTTTGCCTTGAAGCGATCCACAAACGCTTGCATATGCGCGCGCTGATCATCCTGCTTCTTTTTCATTTTCTGGTTCAGCGCTTGCTTTTCGCGGCGTTGGCGCTCGAAGTTATCGTAATTACCAACGTAAATCGTAAGCTTGCCACCATCAAGATGAAGAATGGAATCCACCGCTTCATTAAGCAGATCGCGATCATGGCTGACGAGCAAGATCGTATGCGGATAATCGCGAATGTAACTTTTTAGCCAAATCGTACCTTCAAGATCGAGGTAGTTGGTAGGTTCATCGAGCAGCAAAACATCAGGCGCACCAAACAGTGCCGCAGCCAATGCAACCCGCATCCGCCAGCCGCCAGACAATGCCGAGCACGGACCATTCTGCGCCGCTTCCGAAAAACCAAGGCCCGCCAAAATAATGGCCGCCCGCGCTGGTGCCGAATGCGCATCAATATCGGCAAGCCGCATTTGAATATCTGAAATCCGCGTTGGATCCGTCGCAATTTCTGCTTCGGCCAACAAAGCTTCGCGCTCTAAATCGCCAGCCATAACTGTATCAAGAAGCGAAGTTGAGCCGCCCGGCGCTTCCTGGGCTACTGTACCGATGCGCGCTTGTTTTGGAACGCTGGCGCCGCCGGCTTCTGAAATCAGTTCGCCTAAAATCAATTTGAGGAGCGTTGATTTCCCCGTGCCATTGCGGCCAACGAGGCCAACCTTGTGGCCAGCGGGCAGGGCAACGGTGGCTTCTTCAAACAAAAGCCGTCCGCCGATACGATAGGTAAGTCCATTAATGTGTAACATGGCGGCTCCTTAGCCTGAAAACCCTGTTCACCGCAATGCAGCAGATAATTGTCAAAAGCCTTGCGATTCCCGTTGACTCCTTTCGTGTTGCATTGCACAAACTGCACCCCATGAGGTGCGCCCCTCAAAAAATTCAAACTTGCAGCGCGGAGCAATAAAAATGAACGACCGGGCAGCGAATGCAATGGACGACACAACTTATGTCGAGGAAATCACAGCCACTTTGCGTGAACTTCTGCGTGATGTAATCCGCCAGCGCGAACCCGATGTGTTAGCTGTGATTGATCAAACTGAAGCTAGCGCCAATATCCCCGCCCATTTGATTGAGCATGCGCTGCAAGCGATCGGCATTTGGTTGCAGTTGCAAAACATTGCGGAAGAAAACGCCTCGATCCGCAATCGCCGAAACTTGGAGCGTCAAGGTGGTCCAGATGAGGTCATTGGTTCTCTTTCGCATGCCTTCGCTCAAATTGCTGCTGCCGATGTGTCCGAAGAAGCAGTTCTAAAAATCCTCGCTATCGCTGATATTCAACCGACCATCACTGCCCATCCAACCGAAGCCAAACGCGTCACTGTGCTTGAAATTCATCGCCGGATTTATTTGAAATTATTTGAACTCGAAAGTCCGCGCTGGACACCACGCGAACGGAAAACTTTGCGCGATCTTTTGCGCAATGAAATTGATCTCCTCTGGATGACTGGCGAAATCCGTATTGAAAAACCAACTGTTGAAAGTGAAATTTCGTGGGGTCTTCATTTTTTCCGTGAAGCGCTTTTCGATCGCACCACGAGCATTTGCGATCTCCTCGAAGAGTCGTTGCGCCGGCATTACCCCGATTTAAAAACCACATTGCGTCCGCCGCTTCGTTTTTCTTCATGGATCGGCGGCGACCGCGATGGCAATCCTTTTGTCACCGTGCCCACCACCCGCTTTGCCCTCAAAGCCAATCGCGATGCCGCAGTTGAACGCCTCGATTTGCGCCTCAAGGAATTAAGCCAGTTGATTTCGGTCAGTGGCGATGAAGTCACATTCCCAGCGCATTTCACCGCAGCACTCAAAGAACAAAAAACCGCTGCCGCTGCAGCTTTAGAAATATCCGCGCGCAACCCTACTGAGCCTTTCCGGCAATATCTTTCTGCCCTACGCCTACGTCTCGCTGCAACTTTTGATGCCACCTCTCGCGCCAAGCCTCTCGCCAATGTGCAAGAACTCGTCGACCAACTTTTCTTCCTCGAGCAAACTTTAGCCGATATGAAAGCATCGCGATTGGCCGCCGATCTCGTGCGCCCCGTTCGCTGGGAAGCGCAGATTTTTGGCTTTCGCACGGTGAGTTTGGATATCCGCCAAAACACCACGATCATTAATCGCGTGCTGCAAGAAATCTGGGGCAAGATGAACCCATTAGCAGAATCAAAGCCACCAGAATCCGATAGCCCAGAATGGTCCCAATGGATTTTTGCGGAGCTAGAAAAACCTTTGGGCTTCACCCCGCAATTTCGTGGTGTGTCCGATGAAGCCCGCGAGCTTCTCGATCTCCTTGTTCTCATCCGCGAAACCTTGGATGGCCCGGATCCCCAAGCCATCGGCACATTTATTTTGTCGATGACCAAACGCGCGTCCGATATTTTCGGGCTTTATTTGCTCGCGAAATATTGTGGATTATTTAGCGATGTAAACGCTCGCGAAATCTGTCGTCTGCGCGTCGTTCCCCTTTTCGAAACCATCGAAGATTTGCAAGCAGCACCCGCTATCCTAACCGAGATGTTGGGAAACCCCATCCTGAGGCAATCGGTTGCCTCCCAAGGCCAAGGCCAAGAAATCATGTTGGGCTATTCGGACTCCAATAAAGACGGTGGTTTTTTCTCAGCCAGCTTTGAACTCTTTGAAGCCCAGCGCCGCCTGCTCCGTATTGGCCGCAAAGCCGATGTGGATATCAGCTTCTTCCATGGTCGCGGTGGATCGGTTAGCCGTGGCGGTGCGCCCACAGGCCGGGCAATCGGTGCTCAACCCGCCGGAACTGTTGGCGGCCGGATGCGCGTGACCGAGCAAGGCGAAGTTGTCTCCTCCAAGTTTGCCAATCGCGGCACGGCGCAAAACAACCTCGAAGTTTTAACGTCGAGCGTTTTCTTGCACAGTTTAAAATCCACCAAAGAACCAGAGCTGATTGTAAACCCAGAGCATCAAGCCGCCGTCGAAGACATCGCAAGGCTCAGCTTCAAAGCCTATCGTCGCTTGGCCGAGGACAAAGCCTTGCTTGCGTATTTTCATAGCGCCAGCCCAGTTGAAGAATTGGCGCAACTCAAATTGGGTTCGCGCCCAGCACGGCGCTTTGGCGCAAAAGGAATTGAAGATCTCCGCGCCATTCCTTGGGTGTTCGCGTGGAGCCAAAATCGCCATCTGCTCACGGGTTGGTATGGCTTGGGCTATGCGCTCGATGATTATGTTTCAGCCCGCGGCGGGGAGGGCCTAGCACTGCTCAAAGACATGTTCGCCAAATCAAGAGGCTTCCGTTTGGCAGTGGATGAAGTTGAAAAATCTCTCTTCCTCGCCGACATGAACGTCGCCGAAAAATATGCCGAACTGGTTCCCGATCGCAATGATGCTGAGCGGGTTTTCGCCATGATCCGCCATGAACACGCGCGAACCTCTAAAGTTGTCCTCGAGCTCAACGGCGCCAAAGTTCTCTGCGAACGCTTCACCGGTTTTCGCCGCCGCTTCGAGCGCCTGCGCCCCATG
Source organism: Hyphomicrobiales bacterium (assembly GCA_043760745.1). GTDB lineage: Bacteria > Pseudomonadota > Alphaproteobacteria > Rhizobiales > Aestuariivirgaceae > Aestuariivirga. The sequence continues at coordinate 9,841 of JAYUOP010000191.1, read as the reverse complement.
GTGGACCAAGCCAACCTCTGGCAAGTCCAACTCCTCCGCGAAACCAGAGCCGGAAAATCCAAAACCGAAATCAATAAACCATTGTTGATGACCATGAACTGCGTCGCGCAAGGACTGGGGTGGACGGGTTAAGTTTCCCTCATCCGGCGTTTCACGCCACCTTCTCCCGCAAGCGGAAGAAGTAAAACCCAATCGCCCACCCTCCCCTTACCTCGCCCGCTTGCGGGAGAGGACAGATTTGCGAAAGCAAATCAGGCGAGGGCCTGTCTTCACTTCGGCCCCAAATGCTTCCCGCCCTTAGCCTTCGCCAAATCTACTTGCCGCTGCCGCTCGCGGTTTGAGGCTTTCTGCTCTTCACTCAAAACTTCAGCGCAGGCGGGGCAACAGACGCCGCGTTCATAATTATGAGCGCCGCGATTGGCGGCGGAAACTGGGTTCATGCAGCCGTGGCACAATGAAAATTCGGCGATTTCCAATCCATGCCCCACGGCCACGCGCTCATCAAACACATAGCATGAACCCTGCCACAGGCTTTCTTTTTGCGGCACAGTTTCGAGATATTTCAGAATGCCGCCTTTGAGGTGATACACATTCTCAAAACCCTCATGCATCATAAAGCTCGACGCTTTTTCGCAGCGAATACCCCCGGTACAAAACATCGCAATCTTTGCCGACTTATCCGCTTTCAATTTTTCGCGCACGAATTCCGGAAACTGGCCAAAACGCTCCGTACCCGGATCAATTGCGTTTTGAAATGTACCAATCCCAAATTCGTAATCATTGCGGGTGTCGATCAGAATAACATCAGGATCGCTGATCAGCGCGTTCCAATCTTTCGCCTCAACGTACGTTCCAACCTTTTCCGTCGGGTCCGCTGCCACATCGCCAATCGTCACGATCTCTTTTTTTAAGCGAACTTTCATCCGCTTGAACGGCATGGTTTTGGCGAATGATAGTTTATGCTCGAGATCAAAAATTCCAGTAATCGTGCGAAGTTCTGCTAACGCTGCAACAAGTTTTTCTGGCGCGCCTGCAATCGTGCCATTAATCCCCTCGCGGGCTAGAAGCACCGAACCCTTGATGCCATGCCTATCCAGCATTGTAAGAACAGGGGCTTGCAAATCGGCAAAATTCTCCAACCGAAAAAACTGGTAAAATGCAGCAACATGGATAGTCATGTGGCGCTCAATAATATGTTCGGCCCGTCAAAACAAGACTTGCGATAAGCGCGAAGTTCAGCTGTATTACAAGTAACCACAAAACAAGGAGAATATTTATGACTTTAATCAAACGCTCATTAATGGCCGCCGCCGCCATGTTTGCCATGATTACATCCGCCTCTGCCGCCAATATGATTGGCAATTGCGAAGTGACTGGCGAAAAAGGCTCGATGGCCATTGCAGCCCCCGCCAAACCCGGCCAATTGACTGTGCAAGTTTCCTTGCCAGCGCCAATCTGGTGGAATGGCGATACACCCGAAAACATTAAAGACGGCATGGAATATTGCCTCGCCGCCGAAATCGCTTGGCGCGCTGGCTTTTATAAAATGGAAGTTGTAAACGTGGGCTGGGATCCCTTGGTCGCGGGCCAAACCTCTGGCTATGACCTTACACTTTCAGAAGTGTCCATAACCGAAGATCGCAAAAAAGTGGTCGACTTCTCAGTACCATATTTCTTCTCGGACATTGGCGTTTTGACCAATGCCGCAACGCCAGTTGACGCTGCGTCCATCAAGACCGCCAAAATCGGCGTTCAAGGCGGAACCACTGGAGCAGTTTACGCAACGGATAAATTGGGCATCACCAACGTTCAAGTTTACACCGACCAAGGCGAAATGTTTACCGCCTTGCGCGCCGGACAAATCGATGCGGCGATCACCGACACCTCAATCACCTTGGCTGAAGAAGTGGCCTCCAAGGGTGTGGCCGTTGTTGTTGGTCAATACAAGACCGGCGAAGCTTACGGCGCAATCTATGAAAAAGGTTACGCTAATGGTGCAGCCATTGACAAGATTATTGAAGCCATTATGGCTGATGGCACAATGGGCAAGTTGGGTGCTAAATACCTCGCCGCCGCTTGGGGCAAAGACCCTGCAACCATTCCCTACTTTGCACCATAATTTTTAATGCTAAGGGCCGCTTAATGAAGCGGCCCTTTTTTATTCTGTATACTGATTGAAATTCGTGACAAAATCCCAAGTTATTGAAAATTCTCCAAAGCGGCTGGCAGGATTCAGTTTAGCGTTCGCAGCCCTTTGCACTTTCTTGAGTTACTACGCCACCGAAGTCGTTCGCGCGGCTTTGATCCATCTTGAGGTTTTTGGCGCGGGATGGAATGTAATTTTCACGATTGTAATTCTTGCAACAGCTTCTTTATTTTGGCCGGCTGCCAGAAGTTGGTTTGCAGCAACAAAATCCACTGCCGCCAAATCGGCTAACAATTTACCTGACATGCGAATTTCCGCTGCTGCCTCAAAAGATTTCGCGCAATTGACTTTCGGCTGGGGCGTCTTCGCGCTGATGGTGCTTGCATTCATTTGCTTTATTCTGACTAACAACGCCGCAGTCGGAAAAACCTTTTTTCTCTTGCCATTGATGCAAGCGAAGTGGTGGCTGGTCACCAAGCAGTTTTTCATAAACAACATGGTCATCTTTGTCGTTGCAGAAATCTTCGTATTGATTTGGGGCTTGATCGTAGCTCTTGCTCGGATGATTCCGGGGCCCGCCGGAAAGCCAATTCGCGCACTGGCCATTGCCTATTGTGATGTCTTCCGGGGGTTGCCTTCGGTTGTAACGCTTTACCTCATCGGTTTTGGTTTGCCAATTTCGGGACTACCCGAATTGATTGTTCCACACATTGTTGGTTTGTGGACTGATCTTTCTGTGATGACGCCCGCCGAATATAAAACCGCAACCCGCGTTCCCGTAATCTATTGGTGCATCCTCGCGTTGACTTTGACTTACGGCGCTTATGTGGCTGAAGTTTATCGTGCTGGCATTGAGAGTATTCACTGGAGCCAAGTTTCAGCGGCGCGATCGCTCGGCCTTTCGTATATTCAAACCATGCGTTACGTGATAGTGCCCCAGGCTGTCAGACGGATCATGGCTCCACTCCTGAATGACTTCATTGGTCTGCAAAAAGATACAGCCCTCGTGCAAGTCGTTGGCGTCATTGATGCCTTCAATCAATCCCGCATCATTGCGTCAGCGGCGTTCAATCTTTCCGCGGTAACTATTGTTGCAATCCTCTTTGTACTGATTACTATTCCGCAAGCTCGATTTGTGGATTGGCTGGTCGATCGTGATAACGCGCGCATGCGGGCAGGGGGCTGATTTGGCATTCCTTGAAATAATCAATGCTGAAAAAGAGTTTGGTCCTGTAAAAGTTCTGCGCGGCACAAACTTGAATGTTGAAGAGCACCAAGTCGTTTGTTTGATCGGACCATCTGGTTGCGGAAAATCCACGTTGCTCCGCTGCATAAACGGCCTTGAGGCAATTCAGTCCGGCGAAATCAGATTAGATAATGACCGCGTATCGGGCCCCGGTGTCGATCTCAATCGATTGCGCCAGCAGGTCGGCATTGTCTTCCAAAGCTTCAATCTTTTCCCACATATGAGTGTTTTAGAAAATGTCACACTCGCACCCCTGAAGGTGTTGAAACTCACCAAGGATGAAGCTGAGGCAAAAGCCATGACGCTGTTAAAGCGGATTGGCCTCGAAGCAAAAGCCAACGAATATCCGGATCGACTGTCGGGCGGTCAGCAACAACGCGTTGCCATTGTTCGAGCCCTCGCGATGGAACCGCGACTATTGCTGCTCGATGAAATCACATCAGCACTTGATCCCGAACTGGTTTCTGAAGTGCTTAACATTGTTCGCGATTTGGCCAGTCAAGGCATGACCATGCTGCTGGCCACCCACGAAATGGGATTCGCCAAAGAGGTCGCCAGCAAAGTGTGCTTCTTATATGAAGGCGTCGTTTATGAAGAGGGGCCACCTAATCAGATTTTTGGTAACCCCACACAAGATCGTACCCGAGGATTTTTGAAACGGATCATTGAAGCGGGACGACTTTAAAACCGTTCATATTCGGTTCAGACTGATGGCAAAACGTGGCTTATTCTCCTCATACTTCTGCCGTAGTCAAAGGGCAAAACACCACTCGGAACCAAACGCCACAATGGTGTTTTCGTGGAGGACGCAAATGAAATTTTCAATTTCCGCAGCAAGCTTAGTTGCTCTGGCCCTATTCATCGCGCCGTTGATGGCGCAAGAAACTGTAGCTGAGCCACCGGCTGTTCAAGGCGAAGAACAGCCTGTTGCGCCAGTTTTGGAAGTGCCGGCTGAAGTTGCTGCCCCCGCAGAAGTAGCGGCACCGGTAGAAGTTCAAATCGCACCTGAAATTTTAGAACTTATTGCCGATAGTCGCCCAATGAGCGAGCTTTCGGATGACGAGCTAATCGGCAAAGCTAAAATGGCAAATCGCTTTAGCAAGTCAGAAGGTATCCCGGATGACGTGCGCGCGCAGTTGAAAGAAATTTCAAGCGCAGCGCGGACGGAAATTGCCAACCGCGAACAAGCCGCTGCTGAAAAAGTAGTTGAACCACCAAAGGTAGAAGAACCCGTTGTTGAAGCGCCAAAAGTGGAAGAACCTCCAGCGCCAACAGTAGATGTTGCTGCACCTGAAGTTCCAGCCAATGTAGTGGAATTACTCAATGATGGTCGTGCCCCTTCTGAACTCTCAGATGAAGAATTGGGTTCACGCGCCAAGCGTGCTGGTCGTTTTGCGAAATCTGACGGTTTGACTGAGGATGTCCGTTCGCAATTGCAGGCGATCTCTAAAGCTGCGCGTAGCGAAATTGCTGCTCGTGAAGAAAAAGCTGCAGCACCTGTCGTCGTTGAAAAACCAGCGGAGCCTGACGTAGAGCCAGCACCATTGCCTGCTGTTATTGAAGTGCAACCCACAGCACCTTTGCCCGAAGCGCCTGCAGTTGTTGAGGTGGCTCCAGCGCCTGCACCAGCACCTGTTGTAGATGCGCCGCCCGCCGATGTGAAACAAGCGCAAACCTTGGATGGCAATGCCGGCGATGCGACTGCGGAAACGACTGCCGCTCAATATTTAGAGGACACCCAAGCAGCAGATCAGTTGAGCGATGAGGCATTGCGCAATCGTCTTGATGGCATGCGTGACCTCATGGCGACCAATAAATTATCGAACAAAACCGAGCGTCGCTTGCGCAAGAAATTGCGTAACGAACGCGATGTTTTGCGTAACCGTGTTGCCGTTGAAGAAGCGATTACCCAACAAAAAGCTGATGCTGAGCTGGCCGCCAAAAAACCAGATGCTCTGGCACCCAAGAAAGAAAAACCTTCAAAGATCAAAAAGAGCGACTACAATTTCAACATTCAAATCGTTCTGAATGATCGTCGTCCATCCGATGAGTTGCAGGATTATGAGCTGCGTCGCCGATTGCAGGTTTATCGTGAAGCCACCTTTAATGATCAGTATGAAGATGATCAACGCAATTACTGGCGCGCTGTTATGGAACGCGATCAATATCTCTTGCAGCAGCGTTTGCTTCGCGAACGCCGCCAACGTCAAGCGGATTTGCAAGCGGGCTATGATGACAATGGTTATGATGTTGAACTCGACGACAGCCAATATGATGACAGCAATGAATATGATGATGTTTATGCCGCTGAAGTTGATGATGAAGAGTTGACAAAGACGTTGACTGCACCACCACGCAAGAAACCAGCGCGCCGATATACTGTGCAAGAAGTTGAAGCGTCATCTGTATTGCGCAAAGCTTTGCCGCGTATCGAAATTGATACAGTGAAGTTTGGCTTCAACGAGTCCTTTGTGCGTGCGGAAGAAGTTGCAAACTTGGATCGTTTGGCCGAAGTCATGGAGCGCATCTTGCGGAAAAATCCCCGCGAAGTGTTTTTGATTGAAGGTCATACAGATGCAGTGGGCTCTGATGCGGCAAATCTTGGTCTTTCACGTCAACGTTCAATCGCAATCAAAAAAGCACTCACAACTTACTATGTGATCCCCGCTAAAAATTTGCAGACGGTGGGTTACGGCGAACGCTATTTGAAGATTCCAACCGCAGAAGCCGAACAAGAAAATCGTCGCGTTTCGATCAGTCGCGCAACGTCTTTGATCGGTGAAGCCGAATAATAGCATCCACCACTTGCAACTCTGATTGGCCGCCTCTAAAAGGCGGCCAATTCATTTCAACACATAGGAAAACAAGATGGCCATTGAACGCACATTCTCGATGATTAAACCAGACGCAACGCGCCGCAATTTAACCGGCGCCATCAATGCCAAAATCGAAGCTGCTGGCCTTCGCATCATTGCGCAAAAACGCGTAAAGTGGAAATTGGTTGACGCAAAGAAGTTCTATGCTGTGCATGCTGAACGCCCATTTTTCAAAGACCTTACAAAGTTCATGGCATCCGGCCCAATCGTTGTTCAAGTTTTGGAAGGCGAAAACGCGGTAAAGAAATATCGCGACATTATGGGTGCTACCAACCCTAAGGACGCTGCGAAGGGCACCATTCGCGCTGACTTCGCAGAATCAATTGATGCAAATTCGGTTCACGGCTCTGACTCGGCTGACAATGCCAAGAAAGAGATCAAGATGAACTTCCTTGCCAAAGAAATCGTTGGCTAATGACACTAACTCCGAAAGCTGTGGTCTGGGTCGCGAGTTACTTCGCGTCCATTCTGCTGGTAAATTGGTTGTTTGCTCCGGCGCAATTGGTTCCAGGCGTGACCATGTGGAACACAGCCTTCGGGGATTTCTTTCTCGCTAACCTTCTCGTTGGCGCGGTCTTTGTATTACGTGATTATGCCCAGCGCTCCATTGGTCATTGGGTTTTGCTGGCGACATTGCTGGCGGGATTTGCCACTTATGCAATGGTCGATCCGGCAATTGCCATTGCTAGCGTGATCGCCTTTGTCGTTTCAGAAATGGCGGATTGGGCGGTTTATTCGTTTACAAAGCGCCCACTGCAATCACGAATTTTGTTATCAAGCTTGATTGCCGTGCCGCTTGACACCGTGATCTTCCAACATCTCGCCGGCTATTTGACGCCAGCCGCATTCACTACGGAAGTGATCAGTAAAGCTGTAGGCGTGGCCATCGTATGGTATCTCATCAAGCTTCGCATGGACGCAAAACCAGCTCTTGCTTGATTGTTTTCTTGTATTGTAAGGTAGCCTATGAACTCAATAATTGTGAAAGCTGAGTGGGATTCCAATGCTGCTGTATGGGTAGCCTCGAGCGATGACATCCCTGGCTTGGCCGCTGAAGCTGCGACATTAGAGATACTGCGTCCAAAGGTTCTCGCGATGATCGCTGATCTTATTGAGGACAATGGAATTTCTGTGCAACTCTCGGAAATCCCAATCCATATCATGGCGCATAGTCTTGACCGAATGACTGTGCCGACAGCTGCTTAATGCCAGTGTGAGATTAAAAATGTTGATAAAAAGTGGAACATACATAGAACAACTGTTTCTATTCTGCACAGTACTCGACTCTCTTTACATTCTGCATTTGATTTGGGTTTTTGTGGTGTTTTGGGATGATATGAGATCGCAGAGGAAGTGCTTGGTTTGGATGGGGTTTTGGCAAGCGAGTGCTTTGCAGAAGGTTTTGAGGCCGAGGCTAAAGGTGGAGATTGCTTTTCGGCCGTGGGGCTTGATGGCGATTTTGGTTTTGGTGGTAGCTGAAGATTTGGCCACGAGGGCTACCGCGATTGCAAGCAAGGCGATGAGGGTTTCGAGCTTGGCAGGGTTGGTGAGATGGGTTGCTTCGAGGTTGAAGCCGCGGGTTTTGAGATTGGCGAAGAGACACTCGATGCGCCAACGATTGCGATAGCGGGCAAGTGCTGCTTTGGGTTTGGCGTTGGTGGCCAGAACGAGAAGCTCGCCAGTTTTAAGCCTTCTGATGACAATGCTGAGCGGTGGCACATCGGGATCGTCATCAAGGCGGCAGGCTTGGCTGAAGATGAGTTTGTGACCGGGTTTAAGACGTCTTGCCAGGGCCTTTATGGGCCGCGATGGGAAGTTCTCGCGGCGGATGATTTGGGTCTCTTTAAGCCTGAGAACAAAGGGAATATTGCGGTATGTGAGGCTTGCCATCCAGTGGCTTCCGATGAACTCGCGGTCGCCAGTGAGCGCTGTAATCGTCATGTCAGGAAAGGTCTCCGCAAGGCGGTCAAAGAGTGCAAGGCGCGTGTTTGCATGCGAGTTGCCGCACGTGGGAAGCAGTGTCCACATCAGAGGAATGCCAATGCCTTTCCAGTCCACAGCAATCATGAGAATGTTGATGGGTTTACGCCCGAAAAACCAATTGGTCCGGTCAATCGAGAGCGTCCAAGGCTTGCCTTCTAGACCCAACAGCCCCACGACAATCCGCGCACTCATTGCACTATCAAGCCGGACATATTGAAAGAAGCGATAAAACCGCCGCTGTACCGAGGCTAATGTCGCATGGCTTTCAACATGAGCCGCCAACCGCCACAAGCATACCGAGCCTTGGCGCAGAAACAAAAATACCAGCCAAGACAGCGTTTCACGTCTTGAAGCACTGATCGGAAGATGCTGAAATAACAAACTGGATAAGGCGCTGGGGAACATAGATTGCATGAAGTGATTCTTTCCTTGTGAGGGTTGGAACCCACATTCATGAATCATTTTCGCGCCTTATCCAACTGCGTCGAGTACTGTGTCTATTCTGACAATCCAGTCATTTAGCGTCTAGTCTGAGACAATCGTATTTGATTGGACACTTTGATTGGCTTCGCTCAAAATTGAACTTCTCAAATTTCTGAAAACCGCAGGCTGTACCTTTGTTCGCAATGGTCGCGGTGACCATCAAATTTGGTATAGTCCAATCTCAAAAATAAATTTCACTGTTGATTCAGGGATTACGTCGCGGAACATGGCTAATGTCGTTTTGAAGCAGGCAGGCCTAGAAAAGAAATTTTAATTCTATTTTGCGCTTACTTAATCTCAATCTTCGCGGTCCGCCCCATTTCCAAGGCCAATGACGACAACCGTTTTTCGACGCGCTCACCGAGGAGATCTTGCAATTTTTTTGGCACGGTCAGCACAAGCGTTGAAGTTCCCTCGAACCCAAGTTTGAGCTTTGGCAACATGCCGGGCATTGCCGCAGACAGAATATAGGCCAGACGAAAAACTGAACTCAGGAGATGCGCACGCGCGGTGTGGGTTTCATCGAGCAAACGCTCTAGCCCATCTTCCATATCTTCGCCTTCATAACGATAAAAAACTGTTAGTGCTAAAAACACGCGGCCCGGATGATCAATACCAACAAATGCGGCTTGCGAAATCATGCTCATGGAACGCTCAGCGCGATAATCGGGATGCGCCCGCCAGCCGATATCAGCGAGCAAACACGCGGCATAGCGCAAGCGGCGCTCTTCCCCAGATTCCATTTCGCCATCGCCACCAAAGAGTTGGTCAGTCCAATCGCAGAGCTCTAACTCGTGCTCTGGCGAACGCGCATAACGCCGTGCAAAATCCCAACATGAAGCGAGCAAGGCATCTGACTGCATTTTCTTACGCGGAAGTTTTGAGTACAGCAAACCTTCACGAACACCGTAAACCGAAACCACAACATCCCGCGCATTGCCGCGCTCGAGTAACTTGTTCAGAACCAATGCACCAAACGGCAAAGTGTCGGAGCGGTTTTTAGAAATGTCTTTGACGTTCTTGAGGGAAGTGGCTGAAAGACCGGAAACCAAATCCGAAACGCCCGCGGCTTGTTGGCGGGTCATCGTGTAGTGATGCAAAACATGA
>JAYUOP010000190.1:0-3040 GCA_043760745.1 Hyphomicrobiales bacterium | reverse complement strand
AAATCCCCTTTGCGTTGCGAAATCTCAAGCAGCGCTCTTGCCGCTTCCAATTCTTCTTTGACCTTGGAAGACGCCGCCAATTTTTCTTTTTCCGCCTGCCACTTTCGCGTCAACACAGACGACTGCTCTTCGAGATCAGCCAATTCTTTTTCCAGCTTCGTTAGACGATCTATCGATGCAGCGTCTTTTTCTTTTTTCAAAGCTTCGCGCTCGATCTGCAGCTGCATGATCCGACGATCAAACTCATCAAGTTCTTCTGGTTTCGAATCGACCTGCATCCGAAGCCGCGCACCCGCCTCATCCATCAAATCGATTGCCTTATCAGGCAAGAAACGATCCGTAATATAGCGATGCGATAACTTGGCGGCGGCAACAATCGCAGAATCGGTTATCCGAACGCCGTGATGCAACTCGTATTTCTCTTTGATCCCGCGTAGAATAGAGATCGTATCTTCCACACTCGGCTCCGATACAAAGATCGGCTGAAACCGCCGCGCTAAGGCTGCATCTTTTTCGACGTGCTTGCGATATTCATCAAGCGTTGTCGCACCGACACAGTGAAGCTCACCCCGCGCCAATGCAGGTTTCAACAAGTTAGAAGCATCCATCGCGCCATCGGCTTTGCCAGCCCCAACCAATGTGTGCATTTCGTCAATGAAAAGAATGATGTTGCCATTGGCCGCCGTCACTTCGGATAGAACTGCTTTTAACCGCTCTTCAAACTCACCACGATATTTTGCACCTGCAATCAGAGCACCCATATCGAGCGCCATGAGTTTTTTGTCCTTCAAACTTTCCGGAACATCGCCTTTCACAATCCGTAAAGCCAAGCCTTCCGCAATCGCGGTTTTGCCAACACCTGGCTCACCAATCAAAACTGGATTGTTCTTTGTCCGCCGCGACAAAACTTGCATTGTGCGGCGGATTTCTTCATCCCGACCAATCACGGGATCAAGTTTTCCGGCTTGCGCCACTTCCGTCAAATCACGCGCATATTTCTTCAAGGCATCATAGGATTGTTCAGCAGACGCTGAATCGGCGGTCCGCCCTTTGCGAATATCATTGATTGCTTGGTTTAGCTTAGCTGGTGTTACATTGGCCGCTTTCAACGCCTTTGCGGCATCGCTTGGCTCCATCGCAATGGCTTGCAGCAAGCGCTCAGCGGAAATAAATTGGTCCCCTGCTTTGGTTGCAACCTTGGTTGCAGTCTCAAAAACCCGCGCCAACTCCGGTGCCAAATAAACTTGGCCAGCGCCAGCCCCCGAAACCTTTGGCATTTTTTGCAACGCGAATTCGCAATCACGAAGTGCAGCTCGCGAATCGCCGCCAGCTGCTGCAATTAAGCCTGCCGCCAAGCCTTCTTCGTCATCCAATAAAACTTTGAGCAAATGTTCGGGGCTAAATCTCTGATGCCCTTCGCGCAATGCCAGCGCTTGCGCCGACTGTAAAAAGCCGCGCGATCTCTCGGTGTATTTTTCGAAATCCATGAACCCATTCCTCTTCAGCGCGTCTCGCCCGAACCTCTAGAAATGAGCATTCAACGAAACGCCATGATGGTAGATATGGGAAGTTTTATGGCCACAACAAGCGGCAGCCATAAATTATGTATCAGCATCACTTTCGTTGGCAATAACGTCAGCCACAACCCGCGGCTTGCGCGGAGCCCTAGGCTTGCGCTCCCGAACTGGTTCATCTTGTTCAGATGCTGCCATAACATCATCAGCAATGATCGGCATTGGGCGCGTCAAAAATGACGGTGCTTCCCAGCGGTCATTATCCTCAGCAACATTTTCCTGGGGTGCGTTCACATGGACTGGTTGCGCATCTGCATGGTGCGAGACTTCAGCTTCGACAGCCACATCGGATGGTTCGCCGTTCCGGTCTTCACCCGCATGGTCGCGCCGGCTTTGCCAACGTGATTTATAGCGTTCGCGGCTGCTGCCTTCGCGCGGTTCACGGTTTTCCCGATTATCGCGTTGACGGAACTGGCGCTGTTGATTTGGTTCGCCATTTTCATGTGGTTGTTCGCCGCTATTTTCGGAATTTTCAGCAACTGGCTCCTGATCAGAATCAGAGCCACCATTGTCATTTTCACCATCGCCATTGTCTTCAACTTCTTCTTCGAAGCCTTCGTCGCCGGGCTTGCGAAAAGCTTGCAACGTAGCGCCTGCAGGTTGGTTCGAAGCCCAAATCCGATAGTAGTGTTCGGCATGCTGGTAATAGCTTTCCGCCATGACGTTATCGCCAGAGCTTTGTGCGTCGCGGCCCAACTGATGATATTTTTCTGCCACGGTCTGTGCTGTACCCCGTACTTTTACGTCCGGCCCAGCGCTTTCATAAACCCGGTTTGGCGCATTGCCCGTGCCGCCAGTGTTTCCACCATTGCTGCCGCCGGGTCGCCGATTGCGATTGCGGTTACGGTTTTTATTATTGTTATTCTGGTTGTTGCGTGCGCGGTAGTTGTTATCAAAGCTCAAATTGTCACTTCGGCTCAAAAGCCGCCCCAGGTGAATTTAGGTTGTTCGTCAAGCGCAACCCCTTCGGGTTTAAATCTGCCTGCCATAAATTAGGTGAACGTGGTTTCCCAATGCCAAGATATTTTCCGACTTGAAAATATCACCCCCACTCTATCAAAAGCAAAGGGCAAAAAGAATTACCATCGCTTCTTTAGCGCAAGCTGTGGTTTCGCACAAAGCTTTTTTTAAACACCGGAATAAGTGTACGCCACCCCGCGCAAATGGCCGCCAAGATCAATTCCGCGCGCATTTTCGACAAAACCATAACGCGCAAAAATCTGCCCGACATCTGCACCCTGCCCGGCGCCAAATTCCACGATAACATTGCCACCTTGCGTTAAATGGCTGGCCGCGTCGGCTGCAATGCGATGATAAGGATCAAGACCATCCACGCCGCCATCAAGCGCCAACACCGGATCAAAATCTTTCACGTCGCGCTCCAACGTCAGAATTTCTGCCGCTGGAATATAAGGTGGATTTGAAATGATGAGATCAAACTGACCGATCACATCTGTGAACCAATC
>JAYUOP010000189.1:0-3049 GCA_043760745.1 Hyphomicrobiales bacterium | reverse complement strand
CATTGGACTCCGCAACCGAAACCTTAAACCCTTCCCTTGCTGCAATCGCTTCCGGCGTTTGTTTATACAGCGCATGTGCCGCCACCCCACGCTCAGCAATATCATGCATTACAGCGGTTCGAATTTGCATTTCCACACGCATATGATGCGGGCCAATCACAATCGTATGTAATGAGCGATAATCATTTTGCTTCGGGTTACTAATGTAATCTTTGAATTTTTCCGGCACCGCCCGCCAAGTTTTATGAACCACACCAAGTGTGCGGTAACACGCATCGATATTGCTGACGATCACCCGAAAGCCAAAAATATCAGACAATTGCCCAAGCGCCATTTGCTTCTTTTCCATCTTCTTCCAGATAGAGAATGGCCGCTTTTCTCGGCCATAAACCTTCGCAGTTATCCCATTGGTCTCGAGCTCTTTCACCAACGCTTTTTCGATCTCGCGCAAAACATCGCCGCTCTCTTCGTGCAACTGCGCCAAGCGATTACGAATGGTTTGATCGGCATCAAAGTTCAGAATGGGAAATGCGATATCCTCCAGTTCATCCCGAACTGTTTGCATGCCCATGCGGCCCGCCAATGGCGCAAAAATATCCATGGTTTCCTGCGCCACGCGAATGCGCTTTTCCGGCTTCACATGCTCAATCGTGCGCATGTTATGAAGACGGTCCGCCAGCTTGACCATCAGCACGCGCACATCCCGGCTCATCGCCATCAACAGCTTGCGCAGATTTTCCGCCTGCGTTGCCTCTTTGGTCACCAAATCGAGTTTGGCAATTTTGGTGAGCCCATCCACCAAGCCTGCAATTTCGGGCCCAAATTTTTCTTCAATTTCGGCATGCGTCGCTTCGGTGTCTTCCACCGTGTCATGCAGCAACGCGGCTGCAATCGTGGCCGCGTCCAGTTTCATCTCGGTGAGAATGGCGGCAACCTCGAGCGGGTGATTGAAATAAGCCTCGCCCGAAGCGCGCTTTTGGCTGCCATGGGCTTTCATCGCATAGACATAAGCGCGGTTCAGCAGATCTTCATCCGCCTCCGGATCATACTTTAAAACCCGCTCAACCAGTTCATACTGACGCATCATGATAAGCAGCTTACGATAAAAAAGGCCGGACGCTACAGGTCCGGCCTAAATAATTCAAAATAAAGTGAAAATTAGAAGCCGTTACGCTGGCTTCCCGGACTTTCAGCAGGTGGCATGCCTTCAAGGCCGCGCAAAAGCTCTTCTTCCGTCATTTGCTCGAACTCAGACGAATCATCGCCCGCGCCATTTTCACCGGGAACCACCATTTCGCCCATTTGCGAAATCAACGGAACTTCGGTTGCTTCTGGCTCATCCACTTCAACATGCTTTTGCATGGCGTGAATAAATTCCTCGCGCAAATCGTCTTTGTTGATGGTTTCTTCGGCGATTTCACGCAAGGAAACCACAGGGTCCTTGTCGTTATCGCGATCAAGCGTAATCGGCGCACCCTGCGAAATCATGCGGGCGCGGTGGGCGGACAACAGAACCAGTTCAAACCGGTTCGGGAGCTTATCAATACAATCTTCAATCGTGACGCGGGCCATAGGCAACCGTTCTCCTGATCTGGTTAATCGGAAACTAAGCGCCTTCTATGAGGGATCGCGATGAATTGCAAGCTTTGCAAACAATTCTTTGCGGAAAACAAATTTGTAGCCAGAGTATCGAAACATCCGGGGGTAAATCACCCTCCAGCACCGTCATTCCGGCGAGAGGCCGGGATGACGATGTTGGGTGGTGAAAAATGCTCTATGTTGAATTTCTGTATCCAATATCCCATGCCAAACCTTGGCATTCTTTGAGGATGTAATCGATTTCCATTTTGGGTTTGGCGCGGTGGCCGGGTGGGCGACCGGGGCGCAACGGGGACGTAAATTTGGGATTTGAGGACCCCTCGCGCTTGGCTTGCCAGCGGACCAACCGAATGGCTTGCTGCGGGATGGTTTCGAGGGCGTGTTTGAGCGCGGTTAGTCGGCGGGAGAGGTTTTCTGTGGGGTTCGTGGTTTTTGGAATTGACTGCAAATACATCTGATCAAATGGATTGAACGGATTTCTGGCGTGGGTTTTGACCATCACGACGAGCGGGTTTTGCGCTGCGATGAAGCCGAAATACTTGCGGGTATCAAACAGCTGAAAAGACTTTCGCCTCGTGCTGGTGCTTTCGATGACAAGTCCTTTCGGCATAGGGCGCGATGCAGTTGGTTTCGCCACCAAGCCATGCGCTGCGATCACAATCAAGCGCCGCAAAGCAGACTCTGCGGCACGCAACATGCGCTGCAACGTCATCCCACTCACCACACCCAACATCGCAAACAACTCCCCCACGATGCGGGTGAGCGCCAGACGGTTGATTTCAATAGCGCGGTTCCAGTCCATGCGACGAATTTTCCCTTCCAATCCGGACTAGAACAAAACATGAACTTAGTCAACACAAAAATTGCCCACCAGAAAACTGCTCACGCAAAACCCGCCTTCTTCCCACCAATTCAACCAGCCCAGCCTGAGATGTCATCAAACAAAGGGTAACGTCCTCTTTTCCCCGGTCCGGGAATGTTGCTAACACCGAAAATCAGAGCATCTTCCGCTCTAGCTGGATGCGTTGACTACCGGAACGCCCAACCCAAGTCTACCAAGCTAGACAAATCACATTCCAATGCTCTACCAACGCCCTAGCGATCAAATACCCCTACATGTGAGGCACGACGATGGACGAAACACTTGAGATCAAAGACGTCGTTGAACAGGGGGAAAAGAAGGAAGGCTACATCAAGGACTTTGTTTCCGGTATTTCCGTCCGGGCCACGCCCGAAGAGGTCCAGGCGGTTCAGGTGTTTTCTCGCGTTCTTGTTGAAGATTATGGCTATCCGAAAACGATCATCAGAACACGACCCCAGTGGCGCGTTAAAGTCAGGCCTTCTGATCAAATTGGACTTGCCACGGTTTGATTCCGCGTCCTTGATGAGAAACGATAACCATCAAGGAGAACGGTTATGTCAAAAGTACACAATGAAGAGTTTAAGCGTG
>JAYUOP010000188.1:0-21333 GCA_043760745.1 Hyphomicrobiales bacterium | reverse complement strand
GACCAAAGCGCGTTCCATTGCGATGCGAGGTACCAATATCCATCGGCACACCGACAAAGCAAACATCAAGTCCTTCTGCTGTTGGTTGATATGGCAGTCGCATCATCGTGGCGATCCCAGCAAAGCGCGGCATATCGTTTCCGCTCAGCGGTTGATTGAATTTTTTGGCCATGGCTGGTCTTCCCTATCATTCACAATTGGAACGTTATCGCATAGAATTTGCTTTGCCAATTGCATGGGCTGAGAATAGTCTAACCTTTGAAAACATTGAGGACACCACAATGATTAGAACTGGCGACCAATACCGCGAGTCCATTCGCGATGACCGCGAAGTGTGGATGAATGGCGAGCGCGTTAAAGACGTGACCCGCCATCCGATGTTTAAACCCGCTGTCGATATTCGCGCCCATATTTATGATATGGCCCATGCCAAAGCGACACAGGAAATTATGTCCTACGAAGAAAACGGGGAGCGCTTTGCCATTGGCAATCGCCTACCCCGCACCCAAAAAGACTGGCATGATAAGCGCGCCGCTGTGGACGCGGTGATGTTTGATATTGGTGGCGTGGTCACGCGTGTGGGCGATGAAACCGTTGGCGAAATGTGGTCCTTGTGGGATGGCAAAGACATCCTCAACGAAATTGATCCACGCTTCGCTGTGAACATTGAGCGCCACATTCACTCTTCAATTGCTCATGACCCTTTCCACGTCTCCGCCAATACCGATCCCAAGGGCGATCGGTCCAAATCGCCGCAAGACCAAGACCCCGACATGTTGGTGCGTGTGGTGAAAGAAACTGACGCGGGTATTATTATTCGTGGTGCAAAATATGAAACCGCTGCTGCCTATGCCAATCAGGCATTTCTCAAGCCAACCATTGCCAATTGGGGCGATGCCAAGATGTCCAACTATGCCGTTGGTTGCATCGTCAAAATGAATGCGCCGGGCGTCAAACACATTTGCCGCACTGGTTTTACGGGCCGCGCCAATGCGCAAGATTATCCACTTTCAAATAAGTTTGATGAAGTCGACACAATTGTTATTCTCGATAATGTGCTGATCCCATGGGAAGATGTTCTCTTCTATCAACACACCAAAGCAACGACCTTCATTCGGCAGACACTTCATCGTTATTCCGCCTTCCCTTATGTTCAGCGCACATTGTCCTATGCTGATCTGATCATTGGCGCTGCCCTCTGGAACGCCAAGCAAACCGGGCTTGATAAGCAACAAGCCGTGCAAGAAAAACTAAGTGAGCTTGCGGTTTGGCGCGAAGGCATCAACGCTCATCTGACGGCTTCAATCATGATGGCCGAAAAAAGTCCAAACGGTTTGCTTATGCCCAATCAATCCTTGCTCATGTCTGGCCGCTGTCATGCGCTGAACAATCTGCCAAAGATGATGCATATTGCACGCGAGCTCTGCGGCGGGCAAATCTGTGTGACGCCAGATGTGGCCACGTTTAACCATCCTGAAACATCAAAGTGGATGCAGAAATATTACTCAATCAACGATGAGTGGATCAGTGATGACCGTCGCAAACTTTTAGCACTCGCGCGCGATCTGTTGAATTCAGATTACGCAGGCCACCGCCTGACCTTCCAACTCTTCGCCCAAGCGCCACCCTTCGCCCAATCCGCCGCCGTCTATCGCAATTTCGATTGGAACAATGCCTTGAAATTTGCGCAAAAAGCTGGCGGCATGAGCGATAATATCTGGGGTGTCCACGAGAAAGCAGCAGAGTAAAATTGACACATGTAACTTTACATGTTACATCACACAAATGATTAAGTCGTTCAAACATAAGGGCTTACGTCAGCTCTATGAGGACGGTGATCGTCGCAAGATTCGTGCAGATTTGGTTGAAAGAATAAACGAGCTGTTATCGTCTGTTGATACTGCCAAAGAGCTGGAGAAATTAAACCGTCCATCATTTAGGCTCCATCCACTCAAAGGTGAATTAAAAGAATTTCATGCGGTAACAGTGCGAGCGAATTGGCGGCTTATATTTAGATTTGAGAACGGCGATGCGTATGATTTGGACTTGGTCGATTATCATTAGAGAAGGAAGCTTTTTACGATGGCTATGAAATTTCCAGTCCACCCCGGACGATTAGTGAAAGCTGATATTGAAGTACTCGGTGTTTCGATAGCAAAAGCAGCGAGTGCACTTGGTGTAACGCGCCAGCAACTTTATCGTCTGGTAAATTGTGAAACAGCAATATCGGCTGAAATGGCATTGAGGCTAGAAATTGCGATTGGTGGGGATGCAATGCATTGGCTGAACATGCAAATTGCCTATGATCTTGCGCAGATAAGAAATAAAGAAACAACACGCCACGTGCGCAAACTTGAATCATTGGTGGCTTAAGCTATGACCATTCACACCCGAATTCGTCCCTTTAACACCAAAGATACCTACCCTGAACAAAAGCTTGATAACGACCTCTGCCAAGCTGTGGTTGCCCGTGGCACGACAGTGTTTGTGCGCGGCCAAGTTAGCCAAGATTTGGACACCCGCGAGTCTTTGCATGTCGGTGATGCCGCCGCCCAAACTGCTAAGGCTATGGCCAACATAAAAATGCTGATGGAAGAGTCTGGCGGCCACATGGATCATATCTGCCGGATTGTGGTTTACCTGACAGACGTGCGTTACCGCCAAGACGTGTACCGCGAAATGGGCAAATGGTTGAAGGGTGTATTCCCCTGCTCAACTGGCCTTGTGATCACAGCCCTGGCGCGACCTGAATGGTTGGTGGAAATCGAAGTCACTGCCGTGATCCCGGACTAAGCCAATGACATTTTCAATTGCTGGGCGCTGCGCCAAAACCCAAAGCTTTGGCGTTGCCATAACCACATCATCAATTGCGGTTGGGGCGCGCTGCCCGCATGCGAGGTCGGGCGTCGGCGCGGTTGCCACCCAAAACATTACCGACCCAAATCTTGGACCATTATTGCTAGACGAATTGGCGAAGGGCTTGAGTGCGAAGGACGCTATTGCCGCCATTACCAACAGCCGCCCGCACATTGACTATCGTCAACTCACCGCCGTTGATCGAAATGGCGGCACGGCCAGTTGGACCGGAAAACATATTTTAGGAACTCACGCCGTATCTGAAATGAAAGACTGTGTAGCCGCCGGAAATTTGCTAAAATCAGCATCACTCTCAAGCGTCATGACAACAAGTTTTGCCAACAACGCGCAGGAAAATCTCGCCGAGCGTTTACTTCGTGCGCTCGAGGCGGGTCTTGCATCAGGCGGCGAAGAGGGCCCGGTGCATTCCGCCGCCCTTATCGTTTATCAAGCACAAGATTTTCCACTTGTGAATTTGCGCGTCGATTGGGCTGACGCAAACCCAATCGCTGAATTACGCAAACTGTGGGAAGCTTATCGCCCGCAAATGGGCGCTTACCTTCAGCGCGCCATCGACCCCACGCAAGCGCCGAGTTACGGGGTGCCCGGCGACCCGTGAGTTAAGTTGGAAAGCCAACCATCTCGACCGTGTAACCAGCCGCCGTCATCACCCGCATCAATTCCTTATGGCCAATTTGCGCCATTTTAAGCGGTGGTGATTTCACGGGATCTTGCTCCGCTTCCACCACGAACCAACCCTCATAACCATAATCCGCAAACTTTTGGACGATTGCGCCAAAGTCGAGCGAGCCATCACCAGGCACTGTGAATGCTCCAAGCGCTACCGCATCCAAGAACGATTGCTTGGTGCGATCCAAACCATTGATCACATCCATGCGAACGTCTTTGGTATGAACATGGGTGATACGTTTGTGGTGATTATCAATGGCCCGCAAAACATTGCCGCCAGCAAAAGCCAAATGCCCAGCATCGAGTAGCAAAGGAATGCCTTCACCCGAATACTTCATAAACATATCAAGTTCGGCTTCAGTCTCAATCACCGTTCCCATATGATGATGCAAAGAAAGTGGCATGCCTTGATCAGCGCACCATTCGCCAAAGGCCGTCACTTTGCGCGCATATGGTTTCATCTCTTCTTCAGATAGCACCGACTTAGAGGATAACGGCCGCGAGCGATCACCTTGAATGGTGCGCCCGGTTTCGCCATAAACAATGCAAGGCGCATTCACTGCTTTGAAGATTTCAATCATCGGCATGATGCGGTCTTTGTCGGCTTCCAGTTCGCCATCAACCAGCAAACCAGAGAACCAGCCGCCGCAAAGTGTAACGTCAGCGGCTTTGAGAATAGGCAACATAACGGCGGGATCTTGTGGAAAACGGCGGCCAAATTCCATGCCGGTAAAACCAGCGCTGCGTGATTGGCGCAAGCATTCTTCGAGTGAAACATCTTCGCTGAGTTCCACCAAATCATCATTCCACCATGCGATGGGGGACATGCCAAGTCTTGCTTTCATAAAATGCGCTCCTGCTTCAGTTCGGGGACAGTTTGCTTTCAAACTGTAAAATCCAAAGCGAGATAGCAAACTGTCCCCTATCGGTACAGCATTAAGTCACACCGCCGTTTCATTCTCGCATAGCGCCGGGACCGGGCGTTGCTCCCTTTGGACATTTGCCCGCGATAATCATGCCAAGCACCTCGTCCTGCGTCACATCTTCAACGCGCGCAGCGCCAACCACTTGGCCATTTTTCATGACCACCAAACGATCTGCGAGTTCAAACACATCATGCAGATCATGGCTGATCAAGAAAATGCCAATACCTTCGGCTTTGAGCTGCTTGATCAATTCACCAACTTGGGCCGTTTCTTGTGGCCCCAACGCAGCCGTCGGTTCGTCCATGATCAAAATCCGGGCGTTAAAATGGATTGCCCGCGCAATGGCAACAGATTGCCGCTGCCCGCCCGAAAGCTTTGAAACCGGTTCTTTGAAGCGCCGGAAATTTGGATTGAGGCGATGCATAACCTTGCGGCATTCTGCTTCCATCGCCACATCATCCAAGGTGCCAAACATGGTTTTCAACTCGCGGCCCAGATAAAGATTTGCCGCCGCGTCAACATTGTCAGCCAAGGCGAGCGTTTGGTATATCGTCTCTATACCTTGCGCCTTCGCATCGCGCGGATTATTGATGGCAACTTCTTTGCCCTCAACCATGATCTGTCCAGCGTCGCGTTTATAAGCACCAGACAGAACCTTGATGAGTGTCGATTTTCCGGCACCATTGTGACCGAGTAGGCCTACAACTTCGCCCGGATGCAAATCAATTGAAGCGCGATCAACCGCTTTGATACCGCCAAACGCAATCGAGATATCGCGCATTTCAATAAGGGGTGAACCGCGATCCATTTTGAATGGCTCAGCACCTTTCACAGCTGCTGGCAGCTCATGGGTTTCAATAGTTTTAGCAATTTTTTTCGTAGTTTTTGCCATGATCAATTCCTCACTTCACACGACGAGAATAAAGTTGGTCGAGATAAACGGCGAGGACAAGCACGACGCCCACCACGATGTTTTGAAATGCCGCGGGCAAGTTCAACAGTGACATGCCCGAAATGATAGATTGCATCAAAAGCGCGCCCAACATGGCACCATAAATTGTGCCCACACCGCCGGCTAATGAAGTTCCACCAATCACAGTTGCGGCAATCACATAAAGTTCGTTGAGACCGCCCAATGCGTTGGTTGCTGCATTAAGTCGCGCGGAAGACACAACAGAAGAAATGCCAACCAACAGGCCCATGAGCGCAAAAACTTTAACGGTCAGCCATTTGGTGTTGACGCCAGCAAGTTCTGCTGCTTCCGGGTTACCACCCGTGGCATAAACATAGCGGCCAAACTGTGTGCGTGTTGCAAGAAAAGTCATAGCGAGACCGACGAGCAGCGCTATGAGCACCGGCACGGAATAACCAGTGTAATAAATCAATCCTTCGGTACACCGCACGACTTGATCACCAGCCAAACAAACAGCACTGCCATCCTTGTTCTCAATACCCGGTGGAATGGAAACGCCATTAGCTTTTGCGTAATTTTCTATCAACTTGAATGGCCAGGGATATGAGTTCATTACGTTGGTAACACCAAGGACTACTGCGCTACCTAAAGCCGCCAGAAACACTTCTGCCCATACTGGGCGCATTGGAAAGTTGAAGCGCTGGCGCTGGCGGCGGCCATTTACAATGGCGAAAATGAGCGCGGCGCAAACAATGAGTGCAAAGCTCCAGCTCCAAAATGGTCCAAGCCAGCTAATAGGAATGCCACCACCGAAGATTTCGTAAGTCTTGTCCATCGGTGCAACTGTTTCACCTTTGGCAAGATAGAAAGCCAAACCACTATAAGCGAGAAGGCCGCCAAGTGTCACGATAAAGGCTGGAATTTTAAGATATGCTGTCAACCACCCGTTCGCCGCACCGACGAGCATGCCCACAGCAAGCATGAAAACCACGGAGATCGGCCAAATCGCCGGATGGCCCACGCCAAAAATTGGCACGAGCTCAAACACTTGCAAGACAGCGCCCGCAACCGCCACAAGGCTCAGCATAGAACCGATCGAAAGATCAAGCTGGCGCATCACAATCAGCAAGACCATGCCGGTCGACATGATGGCGATGGAAGAAGTTTGCACCAGAAGCGTCCAGAGATTGCGTGGCGTGAGGAAAGACCCACCGAGCAACCCGCCGAAATTGCCGCGCATAATGCCGCTGGCAATATCGAACGCAACCCAAATTAACAACAAGGCCGCAACCATGCCCAGCAACCGCTCATCAATTTCAGTGGCGCGAAAGAATTTCTTGATCGGGCCTTCAGCTTGCATCGTCGGGCTTTGGCTTGTGTTGGTGGAATTTGACATGATCAGGTCTCCGAAGGCGTGAAGGCGTATTGTGTGTCGACAATGCATTTTGCACAGTCCCCTCTTTTGAGGAAGGCAATCGCATATAGCAAAGTAAGGGCCCTCTTCGGCACCTTCTCCCATGCGAAGGCGCACGGGAGAAGGCTGATTTGTTGGCCTTCTCCCGTTGGTCCTTACCAATGGGAGAAGGTGCCCAAAGGGCGGAAGAGGGCACTTTTCGTGATATGCGATTGCCATCCCCACAAGGAGGAAAGAAGAAAGCGGTTGTGATATTAAAAAAGCCCGCGTCACTCAGGACGAATGACGCGGGCTCAAGATCGTTCAGATTGTCAAATTAGCAACCTGTTGCTGCACCGGCAGTAACGCCAGCACATGCTTGATCCTTAGTGATATGGCCGGCATCAATAGCAACATTGATGTTTGCCTTGGTGATTGGTGTTGGAGCGAGAAGGATTGAATTCATTTCAACCTTGTTCTTGCCGCCATTGAACATTGCAACGCCAGCGATTGACTTTACGTCAGCGCCATCGGCCAATGCGTTTGCAGCTTCAGCAGCTACACGTCCAAGATCAAGAGCGTTCTTCCATACGGACACAGTTTGTGTACCGAGAGCAACACGGTTGATCGCTGCCAAATCGCCGTCTTGGCCACCGACTGGAATGCCAGCCATGCCTTGAGCGGTGAGAGCAGCAACAACACCTGATGCCATGCCATCGTTTTCGGACAATACAGCGTCAACCTTGTTACCAGTTGAGGTCAAGCATTGTTCCATGTTCTTCTGAGCATTGTCTGGCTTCCAACCGTCAGTGAATGTTTCACAAACATTCTTGATCTTGCCAGAGTCGATGTCAGCCTTGAGCACTTCCATCATGCCTTGGAACAAGAAGGTCGCGTTTGGATCGCCCTTGTCGCCCTTGATGAAAGCATAGTTGCCTTCTGGCTTTGCTTTTTGAACTTCTTGCGCAATGATGCGGCCGACGCCAACGTTATCAAATGTGATGTAGAGTGCGTTTGGATCTTCAAATTGCACGTCATAGGCAATCGACTTGATGCCAGCATCGCTGAGCGCCTTGATCGATGGGAGGATTGCATCTGAGTCAAAAGCAACAACCAACACAACGTCTGGCTTCTGAGAAATCAGACCTTCGATGTCAGCAGCTTGCTTCTGGGCAGAACCCTGAGCATCTGTTGAAATGTAGGTGTTGCCAGCAGCTTCAACAGCTTTCTTGATCGCAGCTTCGTCAGTCTTCCAACGTTCTTCTTGGAAAGTCTTCCAAGAAACAGCAATGGTCTTGCCAGCAGCAACTGCCGACATGCTGGATGCGCCAAGCACGAGGCCTGCTGTCATTGCAGCTAAAATAGTGCGTTTCATAATAATTCCTCCTCAATATGAAACCTCGCGGGACGCTCCCTTCCGATAAATCGGCATTTCGCAAGAAATCATATTGGACGATTGATTGATTTATTTTGGCGTCCGAAAAAAATCTTGCAACATTTGCGATCTTGAGTCAAGATAGATTTCAAGTAATTGATATTGCACTGCAATATTGCAGTGCAGCAAGAAGCTGAAAATGTTGCAAAAAGCCGATAGTGACCTCGTGCGCCGCCAAAATCGCGGCCTTGTTCTGGAAACCTTGCGCCAGCAAGGTCCGGTATCGCGCAGTGTTATCGGCAAGCTTACTGGACTTTCACCCGCAACGATCTCCTCGATTAGCAGTCAGCTCATTGTTGAAGGCTTGGTCTATTCCTTGGAAGCTGAAACACCAAACCAGGCTTTAAAGCGTGGACGACCGCAAACCTTGATCGGTCTCGCCGCCAAAGCAGCAAACGTCTTAGCCGTATCAGTCTCAATTGAAGGGGTTGAGCTCGTTCTTGCTGATTTTAATGGTGACATTCAATTCACCAAAAAACTACAGCTTAAAACCATGGATATAAAAGCGCACGCCTTTGGTCCGCTCATTGCAAAAGAAATCAAAATTTTTCTTGTGGCCTCTCATGTTACGCTCAAATCAGTCGTTCGCATCGGCATCGCTGTACAAGGGGTTTCAGATCGCGAACGTGGGGCAATCGCATGGAGCCCCGCATTTACCGCCCGCGATATTCCAGTCATCGAACCGCTTACAAAAATACTCAATATTCCCTGTACAATTGCCAACAACGCTAACATGATTGCCGAAGCTCTTAACGCGGAAAGTAGAGCTCGCTATGGCAGCACAACAGCTGTGGTTTATTTGGGCCATGGCATAGGCTTAGGATTGTTACTTGATGGCAAAGTCTATTCCGGCTCCACCGGACGCGCCGCAGAATTTGGCCACACAAATCATATGCCAAACGGCCCGATTTGTCGGTGCGGCAGGAAGGGTTGTCTCGAAGCATTTAGTGCCGACTATGGCATTGCTCGCAATATTTACAGCCAAACCAAAACCGCATTCGACATCCATCTGCCTATGCAAGATGCCATCATGCTCGACTTTGAAATACGCGCCCGAAGTGGTGAATTATCAATCCAGAATGCCTATGCTGCTGCCGGCCGGGCATTGGGCTTTGGCATAGCGAGATTGATTGCTCTCATCAATCCAGATCGTGTCGTGTTTGCTGGTCCCGGCACACGATCCATTGATTTGATGCAGCCAGCAATAGATGCGGCTCTTGAAGAAGGCCTCGTTCATGATTTACGAAAAGATGTCACGTTTGAAGTTGTAACCGGTAGCCAAGATCTGATTGTGCGCGGCACGATTGTAGAATCATTGCGCTATTTAGATCGCGATGTGTTTGCCGTTGGCCAACCCTTTGAAGCGGCAGAATAAGAAGAGGTAGAATGCAAGTATTTTTGAAATCAATCATCGTTGTTTCAGCACTTTGGCTAAATACATCGATTGCCCAAGCAGCGGCTCCAGAGGTAATTCTCCGCCAATGGTATGGCATGGTTTTGGAGTTGGTACGCCACACACCAACCTATTCACCGCCAGTTGCGAGTAGATCATTCGCCTACCTTGGCGTAACCGCTTATGAAGCAGCTGCAGGAGGATCGCAGAATTTGCAATCATTTGCGGGCCAACTAAATGGCTTAGACAATGTGCCATTACGCAAAGCTGGACTGGTATATGATGAAGCGGTTGTTATGCAAGCTGCAATGGCCTTTGCTGCCCAAAATTTCTTCAGCAATACCGGTCCCACCGGCCAACGCGCGCTTTCCAAAATGGAAGAAAAGATGAAGGCTGCGGCAGCCTCTGGCGTACCCGAAGATGTGGCCGCCCGCAGTGTGGCTTTCGGTCAAGATGTAGCGTCGTATATTTTAGAATGGTCAAAAACCGACGGCGGCGCAGTCATCGAAAATATGGGCTTTCCTTATGAATATCAATTGACCAAGGGACCATCGCATTGGGTTCCCACTGGCCCTGTCGTTCAACAACAAAAACCCTTGTTGCCAAACTGGGGTAAAAACCGCACCTTTGCCATGGCCAACGGCCAAGCTTGTAAATTGCCACCGCCGCCAGCTTATAGTGAAGATAAAGCCTCAGCATTTTATGCTGAAGCCGCAGAGGTCGTTGAGACCAAAAAGAACCTCACAAAAGAGCAGCGCACGATCGCACGCTTCTGGTCGGATGATCCCATGCTGTCGCCAACACCGCCCGGCCATTGGGTGGCAATCGTTCTACAAATCATGGACCGCGATAAATTATCACTCGACCAAAGCGTAGAGGCATTAGCCCGACTTGGCATCACTGTAGCCGATGGATTTATTGCCAATTGGGATAGCAAATTTGAGCACGATCTCTTACGTCCCGTAACTTACATCCGCCGCACCATGGACCCGAAATGGGAAAGCATAATGATCACGCCACCCTTCCCTGAATACCCCTCTGGCCACAGCACACAATCGGGCGCTGCAGCAAGTGTATTGTCGGACATTTTTGGTGAAAATTTTGCTTTCGAAGATGCGACCAATAAAAATGATGGCCTTGCTCCCCGCCAGTTCACCAGCTTTTGGGCGGCTGCCGAAGAGGCGGGAATTTCCAGACTTTATGGTGGCATTCATTTCCGCAGCGCCATAACAAAAGGCTTGGAGCAAGGCCGCTGTGTTGCAGCTTTCACCAACGTTCTCCGGACAAAAAAATAATGAAAAATAAATTAACGTTATCGACCCTTGCCGCTTTCGCAAGTTTCATTCAACCCGCTTTGGCCGACATCATTCCTACATACATTGAAGAAACCAAGACCGCTGGGATAGCCAGTTCCTACACTGGTGAATGGGAATATATGGTAGGAGGCGGTGCGGCCACCTTCGACTGCAACGCGGATGGCTTCCAAGACGTTCTTCTTTCCGGTGGCACAAGCCCTGCCAGTTTATACCGCAACACCATTGCTAAATCAGGCGATCTCCGTTTTGAAAAATTCGCGAGCGGTCTGGAGCTGGAGCGCGTTACTGGAACCTATCCAATTGATATTGATAGCGATGGCATCATGGATGTCGTTCTTCTGCGCGTTGGTGAAAACGTCGTTATGCGTGGAACTGGCAATTGCCAATTCGAGCGCGCCAATGAGGCTTGGGGCTTTGAAGGTGGCGATGCGTGGTCCACCGCATTTGCCGCAACTTTTGAAAAAGGTGCAAACTTCCCAACGCTCGCCATTGGCAATTACATTGACCGCTTAGAGGAAATATCCCCATGGGGATCATGCACCGAAAACTGGCTGCATCGTCCTTTGGGCCCTGCCAAAAAATTTGAAAAACCAGCAGCTTTAACGCCAAGCTTTTGCGCGCTCTCCATGCTCTTCACCGATTGGAACCGTAGTGGCACGCCTTCCCTTCGTGTCTCCAATGACCGCGAATATTATGAAGGTGGCCAAGAGCAAATGTGGCACGTCGATCCCGGCGCTACCCCAACACTTTATACTGATGCCGAGGGCTGGAAACCTTTGCGCATTTGGGGCATGGGGATAGCAAGTTATGATCTCGATTCAGACACTTACCCGGAATACTTTTTGACCAGCATGGCCGACAATAAATTGCAAACCATTGCGGCTATTCCGCCAGACGGAAAACCACCTGCCACCTTCAAGGATGTGGCATTTGCCAAAGGCGTAACAGCCCATCGTCCATTCATCGGCGAAGACTTAAAGCCGAGCACAGCTTGGCATACCCAATTTGAAGACGTGAATAATGATGGCCGCGTTGACCTCTTCATCGCCAAAGGCAATGTTGACCGCATGCCAGATTTCGCTGCCGCCGATCCTAATAATCTCTTATTGCAAACCATTGAAGGAAAATTCGTCGAAGTGGCGGACAAAGCTGGTGTCGCCAGCTCAGCCATTTCGCGCGGCGCTGCTTTGGCTGACTTTAACAACGACGGTCTCCTTGATCTCGTCGTCGTCAATCGCAATGCCCCCGCCCAAATTTGGCGCAACACCACGAAAGGCGCAGGTCATTGGCTGCAATTGAAACTTGATCAGCCCGACATTAATCGTGATGCCATTGGCGCATGGATTGAGGTGAAACTTGGCGAACGCATTATCCGCCGCGAGATCACCTCCGGCGGCGGCCATGCCAGCGGTCAATCAGGCCCGCATCATTTCGGATTAGGAGCCGAAACCAAACCACAGGTGCGCGTCATCTGGCCCGATGGCAAAACCGATGATTGGCAAGTTTTAAGCGCTGATCAATTCCATACACTTACGCCAAATTAAACAAAGGTTCTGGCAGCCCTTGCCCTAAATTCCGAAACTGAAATAAACTGCCAGTCAACGGATAGCGCGAAAGCACGGCAGCACTCAAGCCATCGCGCGCTGTGGTGACGAATAAAATATCAAGCTTCGGCCCCCCAAAACACATCGCCGTCACATTGCCCGCAGGAATTGGCAGAGTTGCAATTTCTTGCCCCCCTGGCGACAGACAAATAATCCGCGCACCACCCCATTGCGCCGTCCAGATATTTCCCACAGCATCCACCGTCAAGCCATCCGGCATGCCCTGCTCAATCGTGTAAGTTTTAAAAACCCGCCGCGCACCCAGCGCTAAACTCTTAACTGAAATCTCATAGCAAAGCGTTTGGTAATTAAAACTATCATTGAAATAAACCGTGCCACCATCTGGTGAAAACGCCGGACCATTGGCAATCGGAAATCCTGTATCGCCTTTCATAAAACGCCCATCGCCAGCGACACACCAAAGGGCACCAAGCCCTACCGTTTCGCCAACATGCGACGTGCCAACCCACAGCCTACCCCAGCGATCGCATTTCATATCATTATACATGACATCGCTTCGGCCCTGTTCAGGATCGCAAAACGACGTCATTTTCAAATCATCAATCCGCAATAGTGACAATCCATTACGATGGGAAAGCATCAACACATCAGGATCAGTTGTGGCCGCAATCGCGCCGATTGGTGGGACCAAATCCAGCGCACGCTTCACCGTTTCACCAGTTTTCAAATCTTGACTGAATAGGGCAGGATCCAGCAGATCAATCCAAAACAAACATTGCCTCGCTTCATGCCAGAGAATGGCTTCGCCAAGCCGATGTTGCGCTGTGATAAAAATCTCCGGTGTTGGCATCTTTGCGTTCCATCAATTGACAATAGTTTATAGCCCATGACAGTATAGTCGAAAGCCAGAAAGTGTTCCATGACTGATAAACCAAATCGCTGGAAGCGTTATGCCGATTGGGATCAACGGCCCTTGCGCCTTGATAAATTTGCCGCCGAAGATGCGGCCAGCGGCTTTTCTGCTTTTACCAGTCCCCATGACCCTAAACCCGGCCTGACTTTTACTGGCGGTAAGATTGCCAGCATGGACGGTGTGCTCGCCCACGACTTCGACATGATCGATCAATTCATTGCCAATCATCATATTGATGTCGACGTAGCGACAGAAGCTATGGCTATGGATTCTGCGCTCCTCGCCCGCATGTTGGTTGATATGCACGTGCCACGCACCGAACTTGTGCGTCTTGCGAAGGGCATGACGCCAGCAAAATTGGCAAGTGTAGTTTCGCAATTAAATGCGCTTGAGATTGCATTCGCTTATTCCAAAATGCGGGCGCGGAAAATGCCGGGCAACCAAGCCCATGTCACCAATGCGAAAGACGATCCTTTGCAACTAGCAGCAGACGCGGCAACCGCTGTGGCATTCGGCTTTGATGAGATCGAAACCACCATGCGGGTCTCGCGCAATGCGTGGTCCAATGCGGTGGCTTGTGCCGTTGGCGGAGCCGTTGGCCGTTGGGGCACATTATTTCAATGCTCAAGCGAAGAGGCCGAAGAGTTACAAATCGGTATGGCCGGATTTTCATCATACGCCGAAACCGTATCAGTTTATGGCACCGAAAAAACCTTCATTGATGGCGATGACACACCTTGGTCGAAAGCTTTTCTCGCTGCAGCATATGCTTCACGCGGCATTAAAATGCGCTGCACGTCGGGTGCTGGTTCTGAGCTCCTGATGGGTTTTCACGAGTCAAAATCTTTGCTTTATCTGGAAGCTCGTTGCCTATGTTTACAGCGAGGGATGGGCGCTCAAGGCACGCAAAATGGCGGCATCGATGGCGCACCATTAACGGCCACCATTCCCGGCGGCATCCGCGAATTGATGGCGGAAAATCTGTTAGCAGTCTGGCTCGATCTTGAATGCGCCTCTGGCAATGATGCGCGCTCTACGGAATCCGAAATTCGCGTCGGCGCTAAAATTCTACCCTTTCTCATTGCAGGGTCAGACCTTATTTGCTCGGGGTTTGGCTCAATTCTCAAATATGATAATTCTTTCAACGCCTCACTTCTCAATGGCGAAGAACTCGAAGACTATCTTGTTCTGCAACGCGATTTTGAAGCCGATGGCGGCCTCACACCATTGCCAGAATCCAAAGCCCTTGATTTACGCGCCCGTGCCGTAGACGCAATCGCTGCAGTGTTTGAAGAGTTAGGGTTAGGCACGCCGACCGCTGACATGAAAGCCAGCGTGGTCGTGGCATCCGGTTCCGAGGAAACCAGAAGCTACACCCCGCGCGAAACCAGCGTGATCAGTGAAGCCATCAAAGCGCGCAACATCACGGTGATTGATGTCATCAAAGCCTTAGCCGCGCGGGACTTTGCTGACGAAGCCCAAAACCTGCTCAATGTTGTAAAACTCCGCCTGTCTGGCGACTATTTGCAAACCTCAGCCCTCATCCGCGATGGTAAAGTGCTGAGCGCCATCAACGCGCCCAATGATTATTTAGGGCCAGGTTCCGGCTACCGGGTTTCGGAACCTCGCCGCCTAGAACTCAATAACATTCGCGATGTGCTCGATAAGTCCGAAGTTTTACGTGCTCAAGCTATCCACGAAAAAGCTGAAAGCAACCGCATCAGTTATCGCGCAGATGGAGAAGCCAAAGAAAGCACCAACGACGACGATATCGTCATCGGCATCAGCCCAGCCTTTGGTTTAAAAATATTCCAAACCACCGCTGGCCACAATCTTTCTGAACTTCTTTCCACCATGATAGCCGCCATTTCCAAAGCCGGGAAAACTGCCCGCGTTGTGCGCTTCCACCACACCGCTGATACCTCCTTCCTTGGCTTGTCCGCCGCCCGTCTCGCAGGCTCTGGCATCGGAATTGGCATCCAAGCGAAAGGAACTGCTGTCATTCATCAGCGTGACCGCCTGCCCCACAACAACCTCGAACTTTTCTCCAATGCTCCCATCACTAAGTTAGAGCACTACCGGGGCATGGCCGCCAACGCGGCAGCATATGCCAAAGGCGAAATGCCAGAACCTATCATGGTGCCAACCCGGGGCGAAGCTTTGGGCGCGCGCTATCATGCGCAAGTGGCCCTGATTTATGCCATCGAAACCGCCCTCACGTCTGAAGGTGCCGCACCACAAGAAACCACTGTCACATTCACTAAAGCAAAATCATGACAAAGCACACGATTGCCGACTATCCCCTTGCCGAAACCCAACCGGAAAAAGTTATCGGAAAGCGCGGACTGAGCTTACCGGACGTTACCTTGGACGCTGTAATCGCAGGTGCGGTTACCATGGAAGATCTCCGGATAACCCCGCAAGCCCTCCTCGCCCAAGCCGAGATTGCCCGCGACGCGAACCGCAATAGTCTCGCTTTGAATTTTGAGCGCGCTGCCGAATTGGTCGATGTGCCGCAAGATATCATCATGCAGATCTATGAACTCTTACGGCCAGGTCGCGCCAAATCGAAAGCAGAATTGTTAGACACCGCAGACATGCTGCGAAACAAATACAATGCAAATCGCATGGCAGATTTTGTGGCCGAAGCCGCCGAAATTTATGAGCGTCGCAATCTCTTCAAATCCCGATACTAACAGGACATTATGATGACCCATTCCGTTTCCAACCGCGTTGCGCTTATTACGGGCGGCTCCAAAGGAATAGGCAAAGGCATTGCCCGCGTTCTCGCGCAGGCTGGAGCGCGTGTTGCCATCACCTCGCGGACATTATCTGACGCCAGCGCCACCGCTCTTGAGATTGGCTGTGGCGCTATTGGCCTCGAAGCTGATGTCCGCAACCTCGTCAGTTTGCAAAAAGCCGTGGCCGATACTATTGCCCATTTCGGCGGGCTCGATATCCTGTGCGCCAATGCCGGAATTTTCCCAACCGCTCGCCTTGAAACCATGACGTCAGAGCAATGGGACGAGACCATGGATGTGAATACCAAAGGCACATTCCATGCCGTGCAAGCCGCCATCCCTGCGCTCAAAAAATCGGACCAACCCCGCATCATTATCACATCATCAATCACCGGGCCAATCACGGGCTATCCCGGCTGGAGCCATTACGGCGCATCCAAATCAGCCCAACTCGGTTTCATGCGAACAGCAGCGTTAGAGCTTGCGCGCTACGGCATCACGGTCAACGCAGTCTTGCCCGGCAATATCAAAACCGAAGGCTTTGCCGGCAATGGCGAAGCATACATCAAAGCCGCCGAGGCAGCAGTGCCTTTGCGCCGCCTAGGCACCGTCGAAGATATCGGCCACGCCGCCCTTTATTTCGCCAGCAAAGAAGCAGCCTACGTCACCGGCCAAACCCTCACCATAGACGGCGGCCAAATCCTCCCCGAAAGCCCAGAAGCCTTAGCGATGGGATAAAGGTTGATGTTTTGTATTCATTAGGATACAGTTAAAAATGTATACATTGCGCAGTACTCACGTGCTTTAGATCGGGTCACAATTGCGAATTTAGAGCATCAGTTTGCACCATAATCCATTAATAGCCGTCACCCCGGCGCAGGCCGGGGTCCAGCTAAGCCACTGAAAAGAAAGCTGGATCCCGGCCTTCGCCGGGATGACGGGGGTTAGAGTTGTGCGTTCACTTACTAACAAAATGCGTACCCAAATAATAAAAACTTGAAAACTTATGGAATCAATGACGATAAAGCTAACAGAGAAAAAAGTATTCTTTTCGACTTTCGATGTCGCCGATCATCTTACAAATGAAACCGTGATTGCTGAATATTTATCTCTCGCAGCAAACGATGATGACCAAGATGCTTTATTGCTCGCATTATCCAATGTCGCCAAAGCCCGCGGCATGGCACAGGTGGCCAAAGACGCCGGTCTTGGCCGCGAGTCGCTTTACAAAGCCTTGCGCCAAGGCTCAAAACCCCGCTACGAAACCATAGTCGCCATTATGCGCGCATTGAATGTTAAGTTGGAAGTAGCGGCGAAGTAGTGGGGCAATAACGAGCAAGCCGTAGCACTTTGGGAAAAATCTAAAGTGAAAGTTCCGGCATGGGCAGATCGGCTTATCCGAGCATTATACCGTGAACACATGGGCGAGAACGTAAAAATTAGAAAACTGATTGATGCGATAGCAAAATTAGAAAACACCATGACCTCACCACCCCGCGTCGAAGCCCATGAAACTGCTAAGGGCTGGATACTCAAGGCGGCTTGAAATGGTATGGGACACACCACTTCAGAAACTCGCGGCCTATTTAAAATAACCTTTAGGTTGATATGAATATTTGTCGTTCTTGAAAAGAAAAGATCGCTAAAAGAATATAGAACTTTTAACAAAAAAAGAACGCACCAAATTGAACGTTGCATCAAATCTTAACTTCCCTACTTCTGCAGAAATTACAGCAGTTATAAACGCTTGCGACACCGCCAATAGTTACACATTGCCAGCTGCTTTTGGTGCAATAGCCAAATCGTCGGGCAATGAAGGTTGGAAACTGCTTGAACAGATTTTCTATTTTGGATTTGATCCATCGAACTTGAAAACGCCTTTTGGACCAATGATTGTGCACGCTGGAAACCGATCTTTGATACCCGACGATCTTTCTGAACAACAATTAAACGCTCTTGAAGCAACGCTTGAAGAAATTGATGATCCACACTACCGCGCACGTGTCGGGGATATAATCTGGAACAGGAAAAAGAACGAGAGAGCGGCGAAAATTGCTGTAGCCGCCTACCTCGACGCTGGAAAGAAAGTTGAAAATCCAAACAAGACGAATAATTCCATGCAGCTTTACGAACGCGCAATTCGATTGGCACAGCAAATCAGAAAAAATGGCGAGTTGCCAAAATGTATACTTTTTCACTTAGAAAGTCGTGTAAAGCACTACGAAGGCACCAGCCGATCGTATTTTAGCTATGACGCGCTAAAGTTATTAGCAGAATTTAAATCTGGCGATTTTGTAAAGCTGGCCGAGATTGCAGGAAAAATAGCAGATACTGCACGAACAGAATGTGATTTTCACTGCGCGCGAAACTATTATGATGTTCAAGCACAACAATTGAAGCTCGCCAAAATATTAAATGCCGCGGAAATTGCGCGCGTAAATTCGGCGCGGACTTTTGTCGACGAGGCCGAAAGTAAAGAAGCGGCAAACCAATATATTGTTGCTTATCAGCACTGGGCGGATGCAATCGCTGCATTCAAGAACAGACCTTCGCTTCGCTCTGAAATTCCTGAGTTGAGGCGAAGGTATACTGTCGCGGGGAACAAACTTGAGAGCGAAATGAGCACAATTAGTGGCGACAAAGCTGATTTATCCGAATTGATTGAAGAAAGTCGCGTTGCAGTTAGTAATCTTCCTTGGGCGGATGCACTTTTTACATTCGTTTCAAAAGTTAAACTCATCGATCCGGTTGAGCTTCGTAAAAGTGCAATCGAACAGATCCAAAAAAATCCTCTGCAAGCAATGTGCGACTCCAGCATCCATGATGCTTCCGGGCGAAAAATTGGCCATAGACCTTCTGCTTTCACCGAAGACGAAGGCCAATCTGAAAAAGCCATCTGCGGGTTTATGCAACAAATTGCAGATCAATATCGCCAGATAGAAGTTGCAGCATGCATAGCGCCGATGATGCGACAGTTGATTTCGGATCATAAAATTGACCACAGTTCTTTTGCCAGTATTTTGGGAAATAGCGCCCTCATTCCGGATGATCGGCGAGAGTGGTTTTATGAAGCGTTCGCCGCTGGATTTTGTTGGAATTTTTCTGGCGCACTGCATGTTCTCATTCCCCAATTTGAAAATGCTTTGCGTCATATTCTCCAAAAAAATGGCATTACGCCAAAAAACATTGACGCGGACAGAGTTGAAAATTTTTGGGGCTTTGAGCGTATTTTAGATGAACCTAAGACGGTTGAGATTTTTGGGGATGAACTGGTTTACGAACTCAAATCCCTTCTGGTCGAACCGCTTGGCCCAAACTTCCGCAATAGTATGTCCCATGGTTTGTTATCGCCGGGTGACTTTAAAGGCAAAACAGCGCTCTACTTGTGGTGGCTGATTTTGAGAATTACAGCATTTAAAACAGCAGCGATGGGTGCATACTTGGAAAAAACTGTTTCTTCTCCCTCATGCTGAGGAGCTCGCCCTTGCGAGCCTCGAAGCACCTTCGGACGATAAGATATGTCCACCCTCCCTGAACCCGTCACTCTGGCGAAGGCTAGAGGATGGATTCACGGTTGGGGGTGGCGATCTGCGCTTGATGTTATTTGCCCGGCTTCTACTCCAATTGGGTGCACGAGGGCCCTTCGAGGTTCGCTTCGCTCTCGCCTCAGGGTGAGGGCAGTTACGCATCAGAACTAAAAATGATCGTTGCAAAAATCACTGGCGGAGAGGGAGGGATTTGAACCCCCGATGCGCTTGCGCGCATGCCGCATTTCGAGTGCGGTGCAATCAGCCGCTCTGCCACCTCTCCGGGGTGTTCGATTATGCGATCACGTAAAAGCTCATTAGCCAAGACTGATCCCAATGCCAACCCCTTTATTGACACCGCCGCCTGACCTGTTAGAAAGCCTCACGATTAGACAGGAAAGCAAACGGCCCATGACCATCGCTAAACTTGCGATTGTGACGGATCGGGCAACCCTCACCGGGCCCGAATTGCCGAGCCATGTCCTGACCTCCAAAAAACCGACCAAAACCAGCTAACACCGCTTCCCTTGGCCGTTATCCCCATGGGGGAGAGCGGGATAAGCCAAGGCCTGATGGCCAAACCTCAATAGCTTGAGGTTCATGGGGCGGGGATCACAGAGATAAAAGGACGAAAAATGGGTTATAAAATTGCAGTCGTTGGCGCTACCGGAAATGTGGGCCGCGAAATGATGAACATTCTGGCCGAGCGGGAGTTCCCCGTCGATGAAGTTCACGCCATCGCTTCGCGCCGCTCCATGGGCGTTGAAGTGTCGTTTGGCGATAAAACTCTAAAATGCAAAGACCTCGAGCAATTTGATTTCAGCACCGTTGATTTCGTGTTGATGTCGGCAGGTTCCGAAGTCTCCAAAATCTGGTCGCCAAAGATTGGCGCTATGGGGCCAATCGTCGTCGATAACTCATCATGCTGGCGCTACGATCCCGAAGTGCCGCTGATCGTTCCCGAAGTAAATGCCAATGCACTCGTGGAATACATGGGTCGCAATACCCGCCGCAACATTATCGCCAATCCAAACTGCTCAACCGCTCAACTCGTTGTTGCTTTGAAACCATTGCACGACGTGGCCAAGATTAAGCGCGTAGTCGTGGCAACGTATCAATCCGTGTCAGGTGCTGGCAAAGAAGGCATGGATGAACTCTGGAGCCAAACCAAAGGCATCTTCGTAACCGATGCCCCTGCCCCTAAAAAATTCACCAAGCAAATCGCTTTCAACGTCATTCCGCATATCGACGTGTTCCTCGATTCCGGCGAGACCAAAGAAGAATGGAAAATGGTGGTTGAGACCAAAAAGATTCTTGATCCAAAAATTAAGCTCACCGCCACATGCGTGCGCGTGCCGGTTTTTGTGGGCCATTCCGAATCTGTGAATATTGAATTTGAACAACCCATCACTGCCGACGAGGCGCGCGATATTCTGCGTGAGGCACCAGGCTGTATGGTCATCGATAAGCGTGAAGATGGTGGCTATATTACACCAGTTGAATGCGCTGGCGACTATGCCACGTTCATCAGCCGCATCCGCGAAGATTCAACCATTGAAAATGGTTTGAACATTTGGGTGGTGTCAGACAATTTGCGCAAAGGGGCGGCGCTGAATACAGTGCAAATTGCCGAATGCATTATCAATCGCGGGCTTCTCAAAAAAG
>JAYUOP010000187.1:0-7753 GCA_043760745.1 Hyphomicrobiales bacterium | reverse complement strand
GCATGAACGTCACAAATTGTGCTCACGCGACATTGCCCTGAATTGACATCTAATTGTCACAGGACATAGAGAAAATCAAACTATGCGTCATGCGATTTATTATACACCTGATCCCGCCGGTAGCTTGCATCAGCTCGGTTCAAGCTGGCTAGGCCGTGATAGCCATACCAATGTATTGATCCAGCAACCTGACAGTCGATTGCTGGGTTTTACCCTCAATGCGGCCCGCTATGGCTTTCACGGCACGTTGAAGCCGCCGTTCTATATGAAAGAGCGCGTTTCAATTGAAGTGTTTGAAACGGCACTGAAAACCCTAGCCAACCAGCATGAGAGTTTTTCAGCTGGCCCCATTGAACTGCGCATGATTGACGGGTTCTTGGCGCTGGTACTGGCTAAAGAAAGCTTAGCACTGTCGCAACTTGCGTCTGATTGCGTTCTGCAACTCGATAACTATCGTTCGCCACCAAACCAAGCGGAATTGCTTAAACGTAAATCTGCTGGACTGACGCCGGCCCAAGACGCGTTGTTGCAGCGCTGGGGCTATCCTTATGTGTTTGAGGAATTTCGCTTTCATCTCACTTTAACGTCAAAACTCGACGCACCAGACGCAGAGTGGATTTATGCATTAGCGCAGTCGCATTTTGCAGCCATTCTCAATTGCCCACTTCAAATTGAAGCACTCACTCTGATGGTTGAGCCCGGAGATGGTGAAGACTTCATTGTGCGTGATCGTGTGCCCCTCATTTACAACACTTTGAAAGTCGCCTGATGTTGGAACATGTTTATAAAAACGCTTCTGTTGTTTTACCGACCGAAACTATTGCTGGCACTGTTGTGGTCAGGGATGGCGTGATCACCGATGTTTCGTCCACCCCCACAATGGTGCCGGGCGAAGATCTGGATAGCAACTATTTGATCCCCGGTTTAGTCGAATTGCATACCGATCATTTGGAGCAACATTATCATCCACGGCCGGGTGTCACTTGGCCTGCAGTGTCCGCGGTTATGGCGCACGATGCTCAAATTGTGGCTTCAGGCATTACTACTGTTTATGATGCTCTGCGCGCTGGTACCTTTGACCCGGCTGATTTGTCTGCTCGCTATGCTGTAGTGCTTTTGAAAGCGATTGAAACGGCGCAAGCCAACGGTAACCTTCGCGCTGCACATTTCATTCACCTGCGTTGCGAAATACCCTGTGAAGATACCACCCAAGCAGCACAGCTCATATCCTTGGCGGGTCAGATACATTTGATATCAATCATGGATCACACACCAGGTGCCAGACAATTTGTTTCGTTAGACAAATTCAAGCAGTACCACGTCGGTAAAAACGCAATGTCTCCAGCAAGAATGGACGACTACATTCAAGAACGGCGTGACCTGCAAAGTAAATATGCGGCAACAAATAAACGTAGCATTCTTGCTCTTGCAAAAGACTTGCAGATAAAACTTGCGAGCCATGATGATGCTACTGTTGCGCATGTGACTGAGGCGATTGCCGATGGTGTTTCAATCGCCGAATTCCCGACGACAGGTGCTGCGGCTGCAGCGGCCCATGCCAATGGTTTGGCCGTGTTAATGGGTGCACCCAATGTGGTGCGTGGTGGTTCTCACTCAGGAAACATTTCGGCTGCTGAAGTAGCCGCAAATGGCCACCTTGATGTATTGTCGTCTGATTACGTGCCGTGCAGTCTGCTCGCAGCTGTGTTTGCATTGGCCGACCAAGTTGAAGGTTTTGAACTGCATGACGCCTTGCGCCTTGTCACCTTGAATCCTGCCAAAGCCGCAGGACTATTTGATCGCGGTGCAATTGAAATTGGTCGCCGCGCTGATTTGGTACAAGTGGCCAAGAACGGTGACCAACACATGGTACGGCGCGTGTGGCGCGAAGGCCAGCGGGTGATGTAATGCCCGGCAGACTTGGACATCTCGTGCTCGTTGTGGGGCCAAGTGGTGCCGGCAAAGATAGCGTCATCAATGCCGTCAAAAAACGTTTCACAGGCGATCCAAAGTTTATTTTCCCGCGCCGGGTTGTAACGCGCAATGTTGTGGTTGCGACGGAAGATCACGACTCATTGACGGAACTTGCGTTCGCAGAAGCCGTTAACAACAAAGCCTTTGCTTTGTGGTGGCACGCCCACAACAATTCTTATGGTATACCAGCTTCCATCGAAGATGATTTGCGGTCTGGGCATACCGTCATTTTCAATTGTTCCCGCGATATCATTGCTGAGGCAGCCGAACGTTTTCTGAAATTGACTGTGGTAGAAATCACAGCACCGCGCGAAGTCCTTGTCGAGCGCATCGTGGCTCGGGGCCGCGAAACCCGTGAACACGCCATGCTGCGCGTCTCTCGCGAAGTGCGCCCATTTCCGCCTCAAGTCGCCGTTGTTCGTATTGAAAACACTGGCCCCCTCCATGATGCGGTTGAACAAATTTGCAACATTATTGCCCCAAAATTTCAGCGCGTTGCGAACGTAAATAAATGAAGCCACCAAGCGCATTTGATCATAAGAGCGCTGCGGTCACCGTAGTGCGTGGCGGCAGAGTATTGGTCGATGGCGAAGGACTGCAAAATGCGGACCTCGTGATGAGCGGAGGAACCATCCTAGACATTGTACCAAACGCATCTACGGTCGGTGTTCACGTTATCGACGCCGAACATTGCCTCGTATTGCCAGGTATCGTTGACATTCATGGTGACGCCTTTGAGCGCAATATTATGCCCCGCCCCAAGACCATGTTTCCGCTCGAAATGGCGATGCTGGACACCGACTGTCAATTAGCGGCGAACGGCATCACGACGGCCTATCACGGAATTACCTTTTCATGGGAACCAGGTTTACGCAGTGTGGAGGAAGCTTTGCGCATTGTAGCAGCCCTTGATTCTGCCGAGCGCGAGCTTAAGGTCGACAACCGCATACACATTCGTTGGGAAACCTTTGCAATAGAGCAAGTACCAGCAATCATTGAGCTTTTTCACCGCAATAAGAAACCTGCACTAGCTTTTAATGATCACACCTGGCCCAATCTTTCACACGCGCGTCAAGACGCCAAAATTCGAAAGGCCGCAGAACGTGCCTTGTTGGAGGTCGATGCCTATCAAGTACTTTTGCAAGAGCGCAAGGACCGCATCGACGAAGTGCCTTGTGCAATTGATCAGGTTGCGGCGATTGCGCGAGAACACGCCATCCCGATGTTGTCACATGATGATGCCACCGTAGAGACCCGCCAGACCTTTCGCGATAAGGGTGTAACGATAGCTGAATTTCCGATGAACTGGGAAACTGCAGAAGAAGCCGCTAGTCATAAAGACAATACTGTTTTTGGCGCACCCAATGTGGTGCGGGGCGGCAGCCACAATGGTGCAATCTCGGCCGAAGAGGCCATTCGCCGGGGGCAATGTACAATTCTGGCCAGTGATTACTATTATCCGGCACCTCTGCATGCAGCATTTCATTTGGCAATAAAAGGCACTTTGTCTTTTGAAGCGGCGTGGTCGCTCATTTCTTCCTCACCTGCCAAAGCCATGGGCCTCTTTGACCGTGGGATATTGGCTGCTGGCAAAAGGGCTGATCTTATCCTGATCCCAAACTCATCGACCCGGCCCACAGCAACCATCGTTGCAGGCGAACTGGTGTACCAATCGATGTAAAAAATTAGATGCTGGTTTGGGCATCGCCCGCAATGGCTTTACGCAATTTGCTAGACACAAAATCGATTGCGGTAACTGTCAACAAAATGAGAATGATCAAAAAGCAAACGGTCTGCCATTCCAATGTGCGGATCTGTTCGGTCAACGTCAATCCAATACCGCCTGCACCCACAATACCGATGATGGTGGCGGAGCGTGTGTTTGATTCAAAGTAATATAGTATTTGACTGATCAGCACTGGCAAGACCTGTGGAATGATACCAAAGCGAATGCTGTGCAGCGGCGAGCCACCTGCCGCAACCACGCCTTCAATCGGGCGCTTGTCAGCGGCTTCAATCGCCTCAGAAAACAGTTTGCCGAACGAGCCAATATCAGAACTCATAATTGCCAACACGCCGGCAAAAGGTCCAAGACCTACAACATTCACCCAGATCAAAGCCCAGATCAGCATATCAACGCCGCGCAACGTATCAAAGCTCCGGCGTGTCAAAAATCTCACGATGCGCGAAACTGTCGTGTTGCGCGCAGCAAGAAAGCCTAAAGGAAATGCGATGGTTGCGGCCAGTAGCGTGCCCAGAAAAGCAATGGCTACAGTTTCACCCAACGCTTTTAAATAGCGCAAAAGATCCTGATTATCGCCCCATGTTGGCGGAAACATCAAAACGACAAAGCTACCAAGTTTGGTGACGCCAGCAATCAGTTTGGCGAAAGAAAATCCAAGGTGCCAGAGTCCAAAACACAAAAATGCAAACATCGCCAAACTCAACGCGTAACCGGCAAAGGCTTGCGGTTTGAAAGCAGCAGTGTAGCGTTGGCGAAGGGCGGCATCAGTTTGTTCTGGCAATTGCATATCAGTGACTTTCTGCAATGAAGCGGTGACGCAATCGCTCTGTGATAAGATCAATTATAAAAACCGTCGCAATGATCAGCACCAAAATGGCTGAGATATCAGGATAATAAAACTTGCGAATGGCCTCTATCAAATCCTGGCCAATGCCGCCGGCTCCCACAAAACCCATGATCGACGCACCGCGCACATTGATTTCAAAACGCAGCAGAGCGTAGCTCAAGAAATTGGACATGACTTGTGGTAAAACTGCAAACCGCATAGTTTTAGTCCACGACCCGCCATTGGCGATCAAGCCCTCAACCGGTTTTTGGTCGATGTTTTCAAGCACTTCGTAAAACAGTTTTCCGAGCGCCCCCAAAGTGTGGACTGTTAATGCAAGTACACCTGCCATCGGCCCGAGGCCAAAAGCGATCACAAAAATCAAAGCAAAAACCAAGTCAGGAACCGTACGACAGAATTCCAGAAAGCGCCGTGTTACAAATATAACAGGCTGCGATACACCAAGATTTCCAGCTGCCAGAAAACATAATAAAAATCCGCCAATAGCGCCCAATAATGTTGCCACATAAGCAATCAAAATGGTTTCAGCGAGTTTCCAAGTCCATTTTGAAAAACCCCAATACCAACCCTGCACATCAAAAAGGACAAAGCTTCCTTTGGCAGGACCAGAGTCTAAAACGAAAATCCGACCGATGTAATTGGGAAAGCGATAGATGTTTTCGAGAAACATCACCATGTCAACTTCGGCCATCCAACCAGCAACATATATTGCACCAGCCAAACCAAGTAGCGCAAAGAGATACATCTTGCGCTGGGTAGATACTGTTTTTTTGTAAATAGCCAACATGGTGTCGGCATTTTGATTGGCTGACACAATTTGCGTGGTCATGGTTGAATCACACCTGAGACGGACAAAGGGCCTGTTTTTTCAAACAGGCCCCAAAACCAATATTGATTAAGAAGACTTCTTGCGAAGCGCGTCAACAAACTTGTTGAGCTCCACGATGACTTCATAATCCTTGTGTGTTGTCGGTGCCCAAACTTGTGCTTGGCCATCTGTCAACACCTTGAATGCTTCTGGATTCTTAGTACCGATGTTAAAGTACGCATCACGGATTTTCGCCTTCAGATCATCTGGCAATTCGTTGAGATAAGCAGTTGGTGAATTGACGATTTGCTCAGATTTGAAAATCATGCGGAAATCAGAATACTTCGCTTGTCCTTTGCGTTCCATGCGCATCAGCATCGATTCGTTTTCGTCATTCCACCAGTTGAACACGCCGTCAACTTGTCCTTGTTGCAGAGCAATGATCGCGTTGTCATGTGTGCCAGTGTATACGACGTTGGAGAAGAATTTTTCAGGCTCAATGCCCATCTTGTCCATAGCAAAACGTGGAACGTTGTTGCCGGATGTTGAGTTTGGATCTACCAGACCGAGATTCTTGCCCTTAAGATCTTCAATCTTTTGGTATGTGCTATCAGCCTTTACCCAAAGAACTGAGTAGTAGCCCTTAGCGCCATCCTTGTTCACTTGCATAGCAAATGGCTCAGCCTTTACACCGTTCATGTAAGCGCGTGCATAAGATGCAGGGCCATATTGAGCAATGTGGATGTTACCAGCCAATTGGCCTTCGATAACAGCGGCGTAGTCGTTGGCAATGCGGAGCTTCACCGGAATGCCAATTTCTTTTGAAAGATAGGCAACAAACGCTTCGTAGCGCTTTTCCATACCAGTAGCGTTTTCATCCGGAACAGCCGCAAGAATAAGTTCTTTGTATTCGGCGAACGCTGGAAGTATCAAAGATGCACCAGCGATGAGGCCAGCCGTGCCTTGCAATAAATGGCGGCGATTGATCATTTGTTTGATCTCCTGTTGGGTGTTGAGTTGCTCAAGCAGCGTATTCGAATGCCGGAGCCGGTTGGGTTGGTCGTGCGACGGCCCTTGAAGGCACATCGATCACGTCATTGGCCTCAAGCCCATAGAGATCGATGATCGCATCTTCTGTCAGGGCTTCAGGCGATCCATCAAAAACCACGCGTCCCGCTTTCATGCCGATAAGGCGTGAGCAATAGGCCCGTGCAAGTTCGAGGGAATGGAGATTACAAAGAACAGTAATGCCTGAGGTCTGGTTCAGGTCT
Source organism: Hyphomicrobiales bacterium (assembly GCA_043760745.1). Lineage (GTDB taxonomy): Bacteria > Pseudomonadota > Alphaproteobacteria > Rhizobiales > Aestuariivirgaceae > Aestuariivirga. Next base: position 1,109 of record JAYUOP010000187.1, on the reverse strand, counting down.
TTCAAAGCATCCATCACGGCTTGTGTATTGCGTGGATCAAGCGATGCCACTGGCTCGTCAGCTAAAATTATTTTGGGATTCTGCAGGAGTGTGCGGGCAATCGCAACGCGCTGTTGCTGGCCGCCAGAAAGGCTCTCAGCTCTTTGACCAGCAAGCTCGCCAAGGTCTAACTGGTCAAGAGCACGAATGGCCTTAAGCTTTTCTGACTCTGGCCAAACTTCCAACATTGAAGAGAAAGTACCCATCGCGTTGATACGGCCCATCAACACATTGGTCATCACATCTAACCGACCAGCAAGGTTGAACTGTTGGAAAATCATGCCGCAACTCGCGCGCCAATCGCGCAGGGGTTTTCCGCGCAGCGCCGTGACATCAAATCCGTCAAAAACCACCCGCCCCGTTGACGGCTCAACCAAACGATTAATACAGCGCAGCAAGGTTGATTTTCCAGCGCCTGAACGACCAATGATGCCAACAAATGTTCCATCCTCAATCTGCAGGGAAACATCCTGTAAAGCTGGTTTTCCATTAAAGGTTTTACCAAGATTACTGATCTGAAGCATGGATTCTACTTTCGTTGACACGTACCATACTCACAGATCAACATAGCCAAATGACACTTATGTTGAGGTTTTGTGACAGTATAAAATTCAACACTTGCACACGCGTTGCATTACGATGCGCATTCAAGTTGACAGCCATAACTCATAAAATATATACTAATATATCAGTTGGTAGTCACTTATTGGACGCCTTCGTCTTTCGAGGAGCAGTAGATGCAACAAACTTGGCGCTGGTTCGGACCTAAAGCTCTGGCTTCGGTCGACGACATGATGCAGGCGGGCGTTGAGGGCGTTGTCTCGGCTTTGCATCATGTGCCAACCGGAGATGTATGGTCGCCTGAGGAGATTGCCGCAAGACAGGCATTGATCGGGCAGATGAAGAACGGGACGCCGTCAACGCTTCGGTGGGACGTGGTAGAAAGCCTGCCAGTGTCTGAGGACATCAGAAAGCAAAAGGGCGCTTGGCGCGACCATATTGCCAACTGGAAAACCAGTATGACCAACATCTCCAAGGCGGGGATCGAGGTAATCTGCTATAACTTTATG
>JAYUOP010000186.1:0-7770 GCA_043760745.1 Hyphomicrobiales bacterium | reverse complement strand
TGCAGAGTCCAATGTCAGCAAAGATAGAATTCATCAATTGACCCATCACGCCACCCAACGGAATGGCGCTACAGTTGGTAACGCTCTCTCGCTACCATTTGAAACGCCACTTAGGGTTCCGGTGAATTCTATGTGGCGAGATTTGTTTTCAGATGGTTTGTAAACATAGACGGTTTGCACGATATCCCTCACTATTTGCTTAGCTTTGATGGCTAATTCGGTGTTGGTTGATAGCCAATTGCCAATTCCAGCAACGGCAATATCGAAGCGCTTTTCCATATTGGGGTAGATCACAGCGATTTCTTGCTGCAATGCGGAGATTGCGCGCGCGGCTTGATCACGTTCCCGTGTTAATTGATCAAGGCGGGCCTTCATATCGGGCGAATATAGGCCGTCTTCTATGGCCTTCATTAACCCAGCAATGCCTTTTTCGGCTTTTGATAGTTGTGCCAGCAACGCGGCGCGGTGTTCAGGCGCTTGGCGTTCTAGTGTTGCTCGATAGCGGCGGTATTCATCGGAGAATGTTTTTCCAAAATCTTTGTTGGTCAAGATTGTTTGCAGCGCTGTCACGACCCGATTCTCAATAAGGCTTGCCGCAATAGGGGCGCGATGATCGCAAGAGCCTATTTCGCGGGCTGTCGTACAAACCAATCGTCCATTGCTTTTGACTGTCATGGGGCCATTGCAGCAAGCGCATCGCACAAGGCCGGAAAGCAAGCGTGGCGGCGGGCGGCGTATTGAAAGATGCCGCTGCGCCGTGCCGTCTATTTTCCGCTGTACGCTATCCCAAAGCTCTTGTGGCACGATGCGTAATGAAGGTTCTGGACGGCGCAACCATAGCGCCGGGGACACGTCTTGCATTACATTCTTGCCAGTTGCCGGGTTCTTGGCTTTCTTTTGCCGATTGACAACCAATTCGCCATTGTAGAGCGCGTTGTGAAATATCCCGTTGCCGCGCTTCCGGCTGCCAATGATCATGCTTGCCAGCCACACCTTGCCCGTTGGGCTTGGCACGTTTTCGGTGTTCAGCTTTTTTGCAATGACGCGCGGGCTTAATCCCGAATTGTACTCCGAGAATATGCGCCTGATTATTTCGGCTTGCGATTCGTCAACTGTGCGAGTGCCGGGTGCGTCTTTGATCTTATACCCATAAGCTTTGCCGCCGGGAAATAGCCCGCGCTCAAATGCGCCGCGCTGCCCTGATTTCACCTTAGCCGCAAGCCCTTGCAAGAATAGGGCGCTCATGGTTCCCTGCATTCCAACATGGATCAATCCAATTTCGCCAACGTCAACCGTTGTCATCTTTACGCCATTGAATTTGCAAAGTTCATAAAGGTCGTTCGTGTCTGACAAATTCCGGCTATACCTATCAAGCGCATCGGCAATGATGCAATCAAAACGGTGCTGCTGAACGCCAGCAAGCATCGCTTGGAACTGAGGGCGCAACAGGCTTGACCCGCCGCTAATCGCATAGTCCGCGAACACCTCGACCACAACGCCGCCGTCACGCTCGACACGCTCACGGCATTGCCGGGTTTGGTCATCAATACTTGTGCGGTTTTGCAACTCGCTTGAGTATCTGGCGTAAATTGCCGTTCTCATTTTTCGCAATCCTCTTTCGCCGCTTGCCGCGCCAACAATCTCGCCACCTCCACAAGTGAGCTTTGCAAGGGTATATGATGATGCGAGGGCTGGGCAAGGGGTGTCATTTTGGCCGCGTCCTGTTGAAGTTTTTAGTTATGCCATTGCAGTAGTCTTCTACTGCGCACTCGGCTAAATCACGCATTGAGCGCCCAAGACGCTCGGATTCCCCTTGAATGAATTTATATGTTTCATCGCTAAGAAATATTAGGATCGGGTCTATTTGCATCACGTCCCCTCCGGGGATTGCTTGCAAGACCAAAGCGCATCACTTGCGCGGCCTTGCTTGCCTGATTTCGGGCCGCTGTCTTGCTTGAAAAAGAAAGCCGTGCCAGCGTTTTCGCATTGTCGTTGGATGCTTTCTGCCCATTCGATTTGCATTGGGCGGAAACCGGGGCCGGATTCACCGCCGACGATAACCCATCCCATCTTGCGGCATTTTGTGGTGAACGAGTCCGCTGACCCTGCCCCCGGTGTCCACACCTCGCCCGCTAAGGCATTCAAGTAAGTCCCGTCGAGATAAGGTATGTTTTCAAAATCAATCGGCCCCAGTAAAGGCTCCGCACTCACAAAACGCACCGCAGCGGGCGTTGCCAGCAAGTCCGGTATTCGATCTTCGGCGCGGGTCTGGTCTTCGCATGACACGCCAAGGTGAACGCTGGGAAGAGGCCAGTTGTAAATCCCAATGTTTTTTATAGGCGCGCGATTGAAAATTCTTTCTAGTCTGCTGACTTGATAGGAAATGCGGTCGTCTCGCGTGTCACCGCTCACTTCGTGATGAAATTCAAAATATTCCCGCATCCGCTTTGACCGCTTCGTCAAAATTTGAAACGTATGCTGCGGGCACAGCGCCATGACGGCGAACACCTTGTCGATCCATTCATCCGGCACGTCATCATGGAATAAATCGCTCATGGAGTTTACAAATATCCGTTTTGGTTTTTTCCAGTACAGCGGTTTCAACAGCGTTTTCTCTGAAGCCATTGCCAGCTTGCCAGTCCATACGGCCTTGCTGTTCACAACCTTTGTTGACCCCCAATATGGGCTTTGCGGATCGGGGTTTAGAAACTGCTGACGATGCGCCATTTTCATCGCATAGCAATTGGTGCATCCGGGGCTTACAATAGAGCAGCCTACCGTTGGGTTCCAAGTTTCATCTGTCCATGAAATATTGGTCATAACGCTGCCAGCCAGACTGTCAACCCAACCTGTAAGACTAAACACAACAACACGATTGTGCTGTGTTTGCTTTCAATCTGTTTTGAGGGCTGAATGTTAGTAAAGCGCTCTCGGCATGTATTGCCTACAATCATTGCTGAAATAACGGACGCGACCGTCAAGGCTAAAATTAAACAGGCTAGCACAATGTTCATTTCCGTTTGCCCTTCCGTTTTTTCTTCGCAACGATGGCTGCAACCGTCGCAACTTTTGCCGCTTCCAAGCGATCAACAATCACCTGGAGTTCTTCATTGCGCGTTGCCAACTTGTCGTATTCGGCAATGCAAATATCGTTCGCTCGTTCTAAATATTCGAGGCATTTTTCAATGCGCCCGAAATCGACCAAGCACTTGGCGATCAACGGCTCTGGGCTTTTTCCAATGATCGTTTGCGCATGGGCAGGGGCGGCAATAAAAACCAAGGCTATAAGCGCAATATATTTCATGCGGCTTTCACGATCTGCATTGGATCAGCAACTGATTGCGCCGTGAGATATTCGCGCCGGGCCTTGATGCAATTGAGTTGGTGATCGATTGCGGCGTGTTGGGTTTCAATGAAGTTGGTTATGGCCTCGCCAACGCTTTCAATCAAAGCAGATGCTTGGTTTTTGATGTCGATTTTCAACCCCAATAAATTATCTTCGAGCTGCATATCCTCGATGTGCATGGCTTTTGCATTATCGTGTAATTTCTTTGCGTTGACTGCCATAATTTCGGCTTGCACCATGATGCTTTCAACGTGTGGAAAAGACGGGTTAGAATTCATAATTACCTCCAAATTGGGTTATGTTTTTGCCTTGACGCATGATTGTAATCATGCGTTCGTCGCTGCTTTGATCTTCGTCGTAATCAAATTTGGTGCGTTGCCGGTGCAGCCATGCGGCTATGCAAATTATGAGCGCCGCGCCCGTGATGATCGCTATTGATACCGTCATATTTTTGCCTCCGAGTTAAAACCGTCTGTCCAAGCGTCTGCAAAATTTGGGAATGCCTTGATGTTGGCTGGCATGTCTTCAACTTTTCCGCCTGAGGCCGCACAAGTTGAGCCGTCGTTGTAAGCATCCGGCACACCGTATTCCGTGACCTCGCCAGTGTCGGGGTTGACGGTTTCTTTTTGCTCCGGTTGGGTTGGGGTTGCCTGTTGCGCGTTGGCAAAATCTGACAGTTTGGGGCGTGGTTGCCCTTCGTCTTTGGGCGACGGCGATTGGTCGTAAAGATGATCGTCGCGCCGAATGATATCATCAAGATCACTCGACATAGGTAGCAATTTTGAATGCCGCCGAAATACAGTTTTGCGACACATTTCTGCATAGTGATCTTTCCAAGGCCCAGTTGGTTTTCCGTCCTTGTCTTTTGACTTAGACGACAAAAGGCGCAACCTTTCAATTTCATGAGCTGCCATAAACTCACGGGATTTTTCACCCGTTTTCAAAGTCACAATTGAGTATGCGCCAATCAAACTTCCGCGATCACCACCAAAAAAAGGCTTGTGGCGAATGAATGGATCATCACCAAGTTCGTACGCAAATTCGTCTTTTTCGTAAACGCATTGCGCGTCCATTGTGGAAATTTCACCGCTGTTGCGCACCTTCTTGCGCAAGCCGCCAACCATTGGCATCCACTGGACAGCATCCACCCAAAATTCCTGACCGCCTTGTTTTATTTTGGTTTTGTAGATCACAAACGCGCCGTCACGGCCATCTGGCAGCAGGCCGTCTTGCGCGGCTTTCATAGCGCTATTCCAAAGCGTTTGGCGATCCGCATTTGCAAGGGCGGGGTTCATTTGAATTGCAGTTAAAATAACCCGCTTGAACCTTTCGACAGGAATGTGAGCGGGCAGTGCGGCTTGAAACTGGGCCGCGCGTTTTTCCATTTGCGCACCGAGCGCTACCAGCGGGTTTTCAGATTGAGTTGCAACTTGGTTCATGTGTTTTGTCCTTCGTTATAAAACTTAGCGGTGTTGCGCGGTGACTTCGATTTCGAATGTTGCCCCCGGCATTTGGCGGGCCTCTTGCGTAGGTTGCTGCAAGCGCATCCAGTTGCGCACTGCAACGTCAATTGCATCCCTGTGGATGAGGTTCCAAAGAGCGACTTTATCAAGCTTGTTGTAGTCGGTTACGGTGCAGACCCACGACCGAGACAATGTACTTACCGCGCCATGCTCTGACCGGGTTCGGGCTAAATCAGCGTCCGGGCCATCGACCTTAGCTGTTATTTTATTAGCCATTTTTTCACTGCGAACCGCATTTTCAAGAGCTTCCTTGCCTTCGCGGGTAGCGGTTTTTTCGTCACGCTTTGCAGCCGCGGCGGCATCTTCAGCAACGCGCTGCTCTTCGCGGGCATTGTCACGCGCAAGCTTTGCTGCCGTTGCTTCACGTTCGGCTTGCTCACGCGCGTTACGCGCTTCCAATGCTGCCGCATCGTCAATTAGCTTTTGGGCAGCGCTGGCCTCGGCATCGCGCCTTTCTTTTTCTGCACGTTCTTTTCGCTCAACCGCTAACCGCTTTTCACTTTCAATAGCGGCGGCGGCGCGGACCTCAGCATCGCACCTTTCTTGTTCAGCACGTTCCTTCGCCGCACGGGCTTCAATTGCTTTTTGCTCTTCAATTTTTCGCGCGTTTTCTGCGGCCAATCGTTCGGCTTCAGCTTTTTGGGCCGCTTCAAAGTCACGCTTTGCTTGCTCACGACGGCGCTCGGATTCTTCTTCTAAGCGGCGGCGCTCGGCAGCGGCTTTGCGGTCGAGATATTCACCGGAGCGGGCTTTTAATTTTTCGCGCCATTCCGAAATCGGCTCAATCTTGGTCATAAAAAACCCGTTTATGGATTTGACTTTTTCGTTGTGTGGCTTTCTTTCAGCTTTTTGCGCGTCTTCAAAAACACGTTCAAGACCGCGCATTTTCAAGATCAATTCGGACACCTTGGTTTCGGTTTCATCATCCAAAATTGATTGTGGTGCGGCTAGTGCGGCCTCTCTCAATTCTAAAGCTTGATCAAGTTCGCGCTTGTATTTTTCGCCCATGATTTCTGCGATGTTTTCCGGTGGAAAATTATCGCCAATCATGCCGCGTGGCTCTACATGTTCATTCATCTTGCGTGTTCATTTTCAAAAATTGGGGTTGGTACTTTGAGCCAATTAACAGCGGCTTTGGGGTTTGCTTTCGGTTCATTTGGCGAAAATTCAGCGGCCCAATTATTGCTTGCTGCGAGGTAGTTAAATTCGGCTTCAGTGATCGGGTGACTGCATAGCCATTGCCATTGCATTTCAGCGTCAGCGAAGTAACCGTTGACCTCGCACTGCATAACTTCATCGCCTACGAGATCGCCCGTCTCTTCGTCCGTGGGCTGATAAACCCAAATCCGGGCCGGAATAAACACGCCAGCCTTGACCAAGCGCCGCTTGAACCATCCACATTGCGGCTCTGATGTGACATCAGGCGTCAGGCGCAAGTTCAATTCTGCAATGGCGTTGGTGTGCCATGCGAAAAGTTCGGCGCGGGGTGTGGCGCGGCTCAACACGCCACCCGCCCAACAACCGGGATCGCATCAAGCGACTGCGCCAACTTGCCAGCCAAGAGCGGACGCTTGCCAAAGTCAGACAGTTCCCGAGCGGCTGCGATTTCACTTAATTTCGGGAAGCTGCTGTTTTTGCCGCTTGCAACAATTCCACGCTGCTGAATTGATATTGTGGTCATTTCGCCACCCCGACCGAAACGGAAATGTCATTCAGATCGCACCATTCAAGCGTCCACTCCAACGCCGTCCTTAATGCAAATCCACCAGATGTTTGATCGTCCGGTTTGTCCCCCTTCTTAACCATCAAAAACCACTGTTCTGCAGGCTGGCTTACATCTTGCTTATAATTTCCGACGGATACGCCCTTCACATTTGCAAGAGTGCCTTTGAGGCAAGCGCATTCGCCAGAGTAAACCGAGCCATCAATTCGGCCTTCGCGCATTGCTAAAACAAGTCCTGAAACTTCAGACTTGTTCTCTGTTAAAGTCATCCACAAATCAGACTTAAATAATCTGAGGTTCGCGTCACTGAGGTCCGCGTCACTGAGGTCCGCGCCACTGAGGTTCGCGTCACTGAGGTCCGCGCCACGGAGGTCCGCGCCACTGAGGTCCGCGTCACTGAGGTCCGCGTCACTGAGGTTCGCGCCACGGAGGTTCGCGCCACGGAGGTCCGCGCATTTTTCATCCGCCGCAATTTCAGCGGTAAACTGAACCAAACCAGTGAACCTATTTTTGACTTCAAATTTCATCTTCTACCCTCCTAAGCTGATTGCTTGTGTGAGGGTATGTGTACAGCGGTTTCATTACCGCGTCAAGTAAAAAAGCGGTTAGGTTACCGCAAATAGTTTTGACAATGGGAAAGCGGTGGGGTATTGAGGGCCTATGTATAAGGCGGACCAAGGTGCTGGGGCGTGTGCAATGATGGTGGTTTTTCTGACTCCACTTGTCGTTGGATTTGGTGCAGCATCAGATCATGCGTCTTGCTCTAAGATTTTCTTACCTAGCCATCGGAACCATAGTTCTGCCAGTGTTTTACTTGAACGTGGAGACTGTAGCCATCGAACATGGGTGGCAGGCCATGCTTTCTAATTTTCTGACAGGAAAAGCTGACTGGCTGTTGGCATTTGCTTTTAACCCATGGACTATCAACGCATCTTACGTTTTGGTGGGCTTTTTGGCTGGTGCTTGGGCTGATGCTTCTGCAAAGGCATGGGACGCAAACAAGCCATCCAAATCGTCGCTAATATCTGATTTACGATTGAGTTTTGAGGATTTGGGTTCAAGGGTTCAGGAATTAGCGGGGCGCTGGCGTGATGATTTTCTTGGTTCCCCAGAAAGAGTAATCCCCATCAAATTGAAATCAGAGGCAAACGCGGTCTTTCTAAAAGCGAAGGCTCTGA
>JAYUOP010000185.1:0-3110 GCA_043760745.1 Hyphomicrobiales bacterium | reverse complement strand
CCACCCGCAAAGCAACATGCTGACTGGATTCTTTTGGTGCCGGTAATGTGAGGTCAGAAACTTTGACCGCACTAAGCTCAATTTGAATATCCATCCGGTCGAGCAATGGTCCCGAAATCCGCTGCTGATAATCGGCCGCACAGCGAGGGCCCGATCGGCAAGTGTGCCCCGGCGAGCCAGCCATGCCGCATTTACACGGGTTCATGGCCGCCACGAGTTGAAAGCGAGCAGGGTAGGTCACATGATAATTCGCCCGTGCCACAACGGTTTCGCCCGTTTCCATCGGCTGACGTAAGGCTTCCAGAACCCGTGGTTGAAACTCTGGCAATTCATCAAGAAATAAAATGCCATGATGGGCCAATGCCATTTCTCCGGGTTTAGCTTTCAAGCCACCACCGACCAAAGCTGGCATGGAGGCAGAATGATGGGGTGCGCGAAAAGGTCGCCTTCTGGTCAATTGCCCATCTTTAAGTTCGCCACCTAATGAAGCAATCATGCTGATGTCCAACATTTCACGCGCATCCATCGGTGGCAATATTGAGGGCAAGCGTTGCGCTAACATGGATTTACCAGCTCCCGGTGGCCCTACCATCAGCATATGATGGCCACCCGCTGCCGCCACTTCCAGCGCACGCTTGCCCGCTTCTTGGCCTTTAATGTCAGAAAGGTCCGGTAGCTTTGCAGCGGGTTCAGCAAGACTAGGCTTTGGCCGCGTCAAGACTTGTGTGCCCCTAACATGATTGATCAATTGTATAAGATTTTCTGGTGCGAGAATATCCACATCATCGCCAGCCCATGCAGCTTCAGCGCCCGATGCTTTTGGGCAAATCAACCCCAAACCCTTGCCATTAGCCGCCATGGCCGCAGGCAAAGCACCAGAAATCGGCAATAAACCGCCATCAAGTGCGAGTTCCCCTAAAACGACATAGCGATCCAGAAAATCTGGCGGGATTACCCCAAGCGAAGACAAGACCGCCAGAGCAATGGGCAAATCATAATGACTACCTTCTTTGGGCAAATCTGCTGGCGAAAGATTAACTACCAAGCGCTTGCCTGGAAGCCCCAGGCCAATCGCATGGAGTGCAGCACGCACCCGTTCTCTGCTTTCCGCCACCGCCTTATCACCGAGCCCCACAACCAGAAAAGCCGATTGCCCAGACAGAAATTGCGCCTGCACATCAACAATCACTGCTTCAACACCTTGAAAAGCTACCGTTGCCACCCGCGCCGTCATTGCCCAGAACTCCATCCCCATTCTTGAAACAAGACGCTAGACCAGTTCAAATTCCGTCGCAAGAACAAATTAAGAACGAATTAGTCCAGACTGGCAATGAGATTAGGCAGCATCCCCACATGCCGAATTTCTCGAAAGCGGAAATGTTTGCGCGGCGCTTCCTCGTGCTCATAGCCCCACGTCAAATCATGCGGCACATAGACACCGTAACTTCCTGCTTGAATGGCGGGCACGATGTCTGATTTCAAAGAATTACCAATCATCATGGATTGAGCGGGATCCTAACCATAAGCCCTAAAAATCCGCGCGTAGGTTTCAGTCGTCTTGGTGCTGACAATTTCAACCCCATCGAAAAAATCACCAAGCCCCGATTGCGCCAACTTTCGCTCTTGATCAAATAAATCGCCTTTGGTGATCAACAGCAAACGATATTGCCCGGCAAGATTTTCCAGCGTGTCTTCGACATGCGGCAAAAGCTCAACCGGATGATGCAGCATTTCGCGGCCCGCCGCTAAAATCTCTGCGATGACGGTAGCTTCAACTTTGCCATCGGTCACAGAAATTGCCGTTTCAATCATCGAGAGCGTAAAACCCTTAATGCCAAAACCATAAAAGGCCAGATTTCTAGATTCGGCCGCGAGTAGCTTTTCGGCAATGTGGTCTTGAGCAGCATAATCTCCCAACATTTCAGCAAAGCGGTTTTGCGTGAATTTGAAAAACTGCTCATTTTGCCACAGTGTATCATCGGCATCAAAACCGATCAGCTTAATCATAATTTAGCGCCGCGCTTCAATCGCATCAATCACCATTGCGGCAATATCAATGCCATCAAAGCGCATGACTTCCCGAATTCCGGTTGGCGAAGTCACATTGATTTCTGTCATGTAATCACCGATCACATCAATACCGACAAAAATTAACCCACGCGCTTTCAGATCAGGACCAATGGCTTCACAAATTTCATGCTCGCGTTTAGTCAGCTTCGTAGGTTCTGGCTTACCACCGACATGCATATTGGACCGGCTTTCATGTTCAGCGGGAACCCGGTTCAAGGCACCCGCAAATTTGCCATCCACGAGTATGATGCGCTTATCGCCTTTACGCACGTCCGGCAGATATTGCTGAGCAATAAATGGCTCGCGGAATGATTGTCCAAACAACTCAAGCAAAGATGAAAAGTTTTGGTCATTCTCAGTGAGCCGAAACACACCCGCACCGCCATTGCCATATAATGGCTTAACAATGATATCTTTGAACTCCCGGCGAAAAGCCGCAAGCTCCGTGGGGTCTTTGCTGATGAGCGTTGCCGGCATAAATTGCCCATAGCGCAACACATAGAGTTTTTCCGGCGCATTTCGGACTTCAGCAGGATCATTGACCACCAAAGTTTTTGGATGAATGAAATCCAGCATATGGGTGATCGTGGTATACGCCATGTCAAACGGCGGATCTTGCCGCAACAGCACCGCATCTTGTAATGACAGATCTAGTCTCTGCTTTTCACCAAGCGTATAGTGATTATTGACCTCATCACGCACCTTCACATTATGTCCCGTCGCCCACAACACACCATCGCGCAAAGCCAGTGTTTTGGGTTGATAATAAAATAATTGATGTCCGCGCTTTTGCGCTTCAAGCATCAATGCAAAACTTGAATCGCCCCTAATGTTAATCGATTCAATAGGGTCCATTTGAACAGCAATTTGTAGGCTCATGACTATTTTTCTCCGGGAAAGGCATTCGTAATATGGGTGGGCCAGAGGTAAGGAGTGACGGCTACAATGTCAAACCGACAAAAACTCCGAGCGGCTATAGGGTCGCGCGCAGTCCACACCCTTGCCGCATTTGAAATTCGTTTCGCTTGTGAATCAGTGAC
>JAYUOP010000184.1:0-3110 GCA_043760745.1 Hyphomicrobiales bacterium | reverse complement strand
TGATCAATGGTGATATGGCCAAGCTTAATCGCGATTTGGAAGCCAATATGCGGCAATTGACAGAGGCTCAGGCGGAAATTGTAAAAAAGACTAAGTTCGCAAATCTGGGGCAACTTACGGCCACAGTTGCGCATGAGTTGCGAAATCCACTGGGAGCTGTTCGCACGTCAGCATTTCTTTTGGAGCGTAAACTAAAGGGCAAAGGCTTAGGCGTTGAACCGCAATTGCTGCGAATTAACAACGGCATTACACGGTGCGATGATACGATCACCCAACTCCTCGATTTTTCACGTTCAAAACAAATCAACAGCAGCAAAGTAGAAGTTGATCAATGGCTGATTAGCGTGATTGAAGAAGAAGCTCGAAAATTACCCACAAGCGTAAACATTGCTTGTACGCTTGGCCTTGAAGGTTATGAAGTGCCACTTGATAAAGCGCGTTTAGAGCGTGCAGTCGTCAATCTTATTGCGAATGCAAGTGAAGCTATGGTTGGCAAAGGTGAAGGTTCGATTTCGACGATCACCGTGAATCCAACGATCACTATTGAAACGAGATTGAACGGTGAGTTTTTCGAGATTGAAATTTCGGACAATGGTCCGGGTATTTCCGCTGAAAATCTGCTGAAAATTCGTGAACCAATGTTCACCACGAAGAACTTTGGCACAGGTCTTGGAATTCCTGCTGTTGAACAAATTTTGGAACAGCACGGCGGCACTTTGGATATTCAATCTACAATTGGTCATGGCGCAAAATTTACAATGCGTTTGCCGGTTAAGCGCATTGAGGAGGAAGCAGCATAATGAAACGTTCGTTAAAAATTCTCGTGGTTGACGATGATATTGATAACGCTCAATCATTGGGCGAGCTCTTTGAAATGGAAGGTCATCTTGTAACAGTTGTTAACAGTGGTGAAGACGCCATAGCATGTTACATGGCCGAAGACTTTGATGTGGCATTTATGGACGTTATGATGCCTGGTAAGAACGGCGTTGAGAGCTTCCTCGAAATCAAACACATGAAGCCAAATGCCAATGTTTATATGATGACTGGCTATAGTGTTGATGAGCTTTTGCAGCAGGCGGTTGCAGGTGGCGCACAAGGAGTTTTTAGTAAACCCGTAAACCTCAATAAAGTGATGTCTTTACTCAACAATATGGGACCGACTGGCGTGGTCTTGATTGGTGAAGATGATCCAGATTTTGGGCCCATGCTGCAAGGCGTTGTAAGTGAACACGGTTACAAAGCTGTGCTGGTTTCTGATGGTAAACAAACGGTTGATCGTATTATCGAGGGCGGAATTGATGCTCTTATCCTTGATCTCAAAATGCCGTTGATGAACGGCATAGAAGTTATTGTTGAATTGCGCCGCCGCGGAATTGCAGTTCCGACTATTATCATATCAGCTAACGCTGATGAATATGACAACCTTGATCAGGCGTTAGGCGATGTTATGGTCACTGGCATCGTCAATAAGCCGTTTGATCCTTCATTGTTGTTGGACAAACTCGATTCACTTTCAGCTTAAATCATATAAGGGATATCTGCGATGACCCAAACCAACACATTCAATTCTGAACTTGATATTGAGTTGCTCCGTGGTATTGTTGAAATGCTGCCGACGTCAATTTTCGTTAAAGACGAAAATCTGAACTTTATTCTATCCAATGCTGCTCATTCTGATTTGATTGGCTCGCCTGAATCCGAACTCTTAGGCAAGAGCGATAGTGATATGTATCCGCTGGAAGAAAGTGCTGGTTATCTGGCCGTAGATAGAGCCGTTATGCAGTCGGGGAAAACATTGGCCCGGGAAGAAACGGCAACTGGAAAGCATGGTTTTAGCATTTCATTACTGACCCGGAAAACCAAGTTTACAGCGACCAATGGACGTACATATCTGATTGGCACAAATACCGACATGCAAGAAATTCATGATCGGGAAGAAGCGTTGACCGCTAAGGAAGCCCATTACCGTGCGTTGGCTGAATCAGTTCCCGGTGGTATTTGGCATGTCAGTAAGTCCGGTAAAACATTATATGCCAATCCGTTTTTAAGTCGTTTGTTTGCGCTGCCGTCTGGTGAATTTTCAGATCAGTCCTTGAGAAAAATGACCAACCTGAACAAAACTGAATCGCTTGCTCAATTGATTGGCACTGCGCGTACGTTGGAAACGGACGTTACTGTTCAAGGCAAAGTGGTGGCGCGCGTTATGATCGTTTCGTCCGGGTGGCTTGCCGAAGGTGATGATGCTTCTGCTTTCGTAAATTTTGTGGATATCACACAACTAAATGACTTGCTCAATATGAATGATGAAATAACCAGATTGAACAAAGAATTATCAGAAAAAATCAATCATTTGCATGAAGCCCAAGATCAGATTCTGCGGGCTGGGAAGATGGCGCAAATTGGCCAATTGACAGCAACTGTTGCTCATGAACTTCGTAATCCCTTAGCGGCAGTGCGGACCTCCACGTTTTTGCTAGAGCGGAAATTGAAGGGTAAGGATTGTGGCGTTGAAGCGCAAATCGAGCGGATCAACAATGGTATTGTGCGTTGTGATAAAATCATTACGCAGCTTCTGGATTTTGCCCGGACCAAATCCTTGCAAACCAAGTCTGTCGAATTTGATGCGTGGCTCACTCAGATTGCCACTGAAGAAATTGCTAAATTGCCATCAATGTTGAATGTTCAGTATAAGTTGAACTTGCCTGGCTTAATTGCAGCATTCGACGCTGAACAATTCTCGCGCTGTGTGATCAACTTGTTGACCAATGCTTCAGAAGCTATGCTGGGAAAAACTGGCGAGATAAATACGGCTATTTCTGGTCATGCTACGATTATGATTGAAACCAAATTGACCGATCGTGGTGTTGAGGTTTGGGTGCATGATAATGGACCCGGTATGGCGCCTGAAATCTTGGCGCGTATTCGTGAGCCACTGTTCACTACGAAAAGCTTTGGTACTGGATTAGGTTTGCCTGCGGTCGAAAACATCATGTTACAGCATCAAGGCGGCTTGGAAATTCATTCAAAATTAGGCGAGGGCTCGCGCTTTGTTTTGTGGTTCCCGGTAAACCAAGAAAGAGCAGCGCAAGCTGCATAAAAAAGGGAGC
>JAYUOP010000183.1:0-21859 GCA_043760745.1 Hyphomicrobiales bacterium | reverse complement strand
TATGCAGGCACAGACAGCTTCACCATTACGGTCAGTGATGGCCAGGGTGGAACAGTGCAGGTTATTGTTCCAGTCACGGTCACGCCGGTCAATGACGCGCCAACAGCGACAGCACCAGCGCTCACCACAGCCGAAGATACATCTGCGACCGGTAGTGTGACGACCAATGATCTTGATGGTGATACACTCACCTTCAGTGTGATGAGCCCACCAGCCCATGGCACGCTGACGATTGATCCAACGACGGGTGTTTATGTTTACACCCCGGATAGCGGTTATAGCGGTTCTGATAGCTTCAGCATTTTCGTATCTGATGGCAAGGGTGGCACGACATTTGTTTCAATACCCGTCACGGTAAGCGAGGGCAGTACGCCGGTAGAACCAGAGCTTGAGATTGATCAACCTAACGACGAAGATCTAATTTCAAAGGATCATGTGTCTGAAGTTATCACGGCGGAAGGCAGCACGAATAATGCGGCACATTCTGCGGGAACATTGAATGGAATCTATAGTCAGAATGATGCGCGTGGGCTTATTAAAGCAGTTGTCAATTCATTCGGTACTTTGGATGGCATTGGCCGAATGGAAGTGGGCGGTGAAATCAGCGAAACGGTTGACGCGATTTCCCGCGATGCAGAGCACGACACATCATATCCAGAGATCAAGCCATTCCTCGGTGGATCGGTTATTACTGCCAATGCTGATCGTGGTATTTCGTTGGCGTTCAGCATTGACTCGACGATCAATACTGGGCTGCTGTTTGTGCAATTGGTTGATAAAACCGAGGGCCAGATTGTGAACTTCCAAGTGGCCCGCGCCGATGGTAGGGCTTTGCCAGATTGGCTACAAGTTGTTCAAGGTCGAGCAATTGTGGCGACGCAAGATGGCAGCGAGCGCGATATTGAGCTGAAGATCACAGCGACTTTTGCCGATGGTCGCACGGTGGTTGAAGTCGTGCGGATTGAAATATCAACCGGTGCGATTGAACGCTCAATTGCGACGGCGAAAGAAGGTAATCATCCCGTCCTTGCCAGCCTGTTTAGCCAGCAATTAGCAGATGAAGAAGAGTGGGCGTTGGATGACGAGCACGCGCTGATGAACGCGCTTGCAGGCCTTCAACGCAGCTAAAATTAGGTGAGGTGGTCTACCCGCTCCATATATTGAGCGAGGTGTTTCACTTCACCAAGCCACTTGGCGAGAACGATCGGATCATGCGGTGCGGCGTGAACGCCGGGCGGGAGTTCACCACAGAGAACGGTTTCAACGGCAAAGGAAACCGGAATCGACACGAGGCGACCCATAGCGGTTCCGCGTTCGTCACCGTAGGCATCAAGGGCCCAGGTTTCATGAAACACCGATTTGTTATCGCTAGTGGCTTTTAGTGACACAAAGAGAATTACGCGGTCTGGTTCACCGGGCGCATAGGCGTTGTCTTTGAGAAATTCTGCAGCCATGGCAGCGAGGCGGGTTTCGCCTTCGGGGCCTGATAGGGTTTCGATTTCTTTAAACACTGGGGTCCAGGCCTCTGTCCAACCATTGAGCCGGATGGTGCCGCGAACGAAATCGCGGACTTTCCAATTGGTGTCAAAATGATAGTCCGTCATGAAAGGGTAGCTATCGCGGTTGGGGTAAACTTCAAAGCTTTCCTGGGTTGGCAATGGCGCATCATATTTGGTGATGGCATTCCATGGGCGATCAGCACAGAATTCTTTGAAATTGCGTAAGCTACGGGATGGGGACCGCAAAGCTTTCAACACGCCAAGGGGAGCCCAGCTGAATTTATATTTAAAAGCATTTGGAATTTTAGGAACGCCGCCGCAATAAGACGTGAAGCTTAAAATGTTGTCGACGTGGTAAGCGGATGACGCACGGTAGCGGGCGACGAGATCATGGGCCATGAGATGATCAATGCCGGGATCGAGGCCAACTTCATTGACCGATACGAGGCCCTTCGCTTTGAACTCGGAATCTAGGTCGCGCATTTCTGGGGCGATGTAGGAGGATGAAACGAAGTGCGCATTCTTGGCGAGGCAGGCCTTGGCGATGCTGACATGTTGATCGGCGGGTAACATGGAAATGGCGAGATCGCCTCGCTCCATGGCGGCGGTGAGCGCTTCCAAGGAATAGGGGCGAATGTCAGTGGTCAGGGAGCCGACAACGTCGCGGGCTTTTTCAACCGTACGATTCCAAACGATAACTTTATGGCCATTCTCAAGCAAGCGTCGCAAGCCGGGGCCAGATGAAAGACCAGTTCCGCACCAATGAATTGTCATTTTTGTTTATCCTCAGAGGTTAGCTGTGTGGTGATTAAACGTCGATTTGGCGCGCGCCCAAACGCCTTGGTCAATTGTGGTGAGTGCCAGCAAAGTAGGCAAGAGCTGTGTGGCATAGTCAACGCTACTTTCCCTTGGCAAAAGCGACGGCAAGTTGTCGATGGCCGTCACATCAAGAGGTGGTGTGTTATGAACACGTAAAGCTGGCGCATACCAATCGGTGGTTCGGTCATAGACTTTGATTGGGGAAAAATCTGAGGTCGGATCGCAGGCGATGTCCCCGATGACGGTGAGTTGGCGCTTGCTGGTTTTCGCAGAGGCTGGGACGAAGACCGGGCAACCGGGGGAAGCCAGAATGCAATTCAGGAAAATATTGTGTTCCAAAATTTCAGGGAATGGGCCGCCAGATGCGGTTTCGGCGATATCCCATTTGGTGACGCTAACCTCCATTGCAGCACAGAGGTCGGACGCTCCTGACCCCACGCGGCCAAGTGCGCCGATGACAATTGCTGACGGGCGAGAGGTATTGCCAAGCTCAGATTTGAGATCGGCGAGGAGAGCAGATTTATCGGTATATTTCGAAACCGGACCAGCTATGCTGCCGCGCTGTTGAGCCGCCCAACATTTGAGTGCGATGGCAGCACCTGCATATCCGGCCCAATACCCGAAGGCCGCAACGCGCCTGCCATTGTCATGCACGAGATATTCGAGGTCATAGAGAGTTCCGCCGCCAGCTTTAAAACGTTGAAGCAAGATTTTTCCAGCGGGTTGGTTTTTATAGGCGTGGCCAAACATGATATGGCGATGATGCAAGAGTGAACCATCTTCGGGAAGTTCTTTGAGGCCGAAGACAATGGCGTCGGCGGGGGCATGAGGCCAATGGTTTTCAGCGGCAATGGTGCAACCAACATCTGCATATCCAGCAATTGGAATAGAGCGGCTGGCGCACTCCTCGATGGTGACTTTGATGCCAGCTTTCATGAGGGCTGCGGCACCTTCGGGGGTTAGGCCAACGCGTTCTTCATTGAGACGTTGCTCGGCGCGGATCCAGAGATTGGTCATCGTGGTTCTTTGTTGTTGTTTGCAAGCGGGTGTAACAGGAAAATCACCGAAATCAAATTAGCTGTAAAGTTTAATCTGATTGGTGAAGTGTTTGATGATGACAAATTGGGTTTAACTTGCGAGTGTTAGGCCCGTGATTTGGGAAGCGGAACAATGCCTTTGAAGAATGAGCGAAGATTACGGGTTGGGGTTTTGGGGGCGGGGCAGATTGCCCAAGCCGCACATTTTGAGGCTTGTGTTAAAGCGATCAATGCTGAGCTTTATGCGATTTGCGATGTGGCCGATGATCTTCGCGAACGAATGGTAATCACGCATGGTGCGACAAAATCTTACAATGATTATGACAAGATGCTCGGTGATCCAGATATCGACGCAGTTGTAATTGCAACGGCGGATGCGTTTCATGTGCCAGCATCGATCCGGGCGTTGGATGCGGGCAAGCATGTGCTATGCGAAAAACCGGTTGGGCTAACGGTCGAAGAAGCGCTGGCGCTCAAGGCCGTGGTCGAAAAATCGGGCAAGGTTTTTCAAGTTGGGCATATGAAAAGATTTGATCCGGGGTTGCAGGCGGCGAAGTCTTTTATTAGCAATGAGATGGGCGAATTGGTGGCGCTCAAAGCTTGGTATTGCGATAGTACGCATCGCTATGCCATGACAGATGCGGTGCAGCCTTTGGTCGTCACGAGCGCTAACGCGCGAAAGCCTGCTGGCAATCCAAAGGCTGATTTGCAGCGCTACTATATGTTAGGTCATGGTTGTCATCTTATCGACACGGCGCGATATTTGGCTGGGGATATTGTGAGTGTCCAAGCACGGCTGTCGCAGAAATCTGGCATGTGGTGTTGGTTTGTTGATGTGGAATTTGCCAATGGCACGCTTGGCCATCTTGATCTCACGATAGCTGTTCGTATGGATTGGCATGAAGGATTCCAAATCTATGGACAGCATGGCAGCGTGATCGGCAAGACCTATAATCCTTGGTATTACAAATCAAGCGACGTTGATATTTTCCGGGAGAGCGATGGCGCAACCCACCGCGTGTTGGGTGCGGATGGACATTTCTATCGGCGGCAGTTGGAAGGTTTTGCGCGTGTTATTTTAGATGGTGCTGTGATGGAGGGAGCTAGCGTTGATGATGGCGTTGCTTCGGTTCGCGCTATGGTGGCAATTGCTCGCTCGGTTGAAACGGGGCACCGGGTTTTGCTTGCTGAAGTATCTGGTGGACTTTAGATGCAACTTGGTATTTTTGCGAAAACATTTGCTGGAACTGATCCGTTGACAGTTTTGACCAAGACCAAGGTAGCGGGTTTTTCTTGTGTTCAATACAATATGGCGTGCTCTGGTTTGAGTGCGATGCCGGATGACATTTCGAATGAGATTGCGCTTGCTGTGTCCAATGCAAGTGCTGCAACGGGGATCAGCATTGCAGCGGTCTCTGGGACTTACAATATGGTCCATCCCGATGTTTCGGTTCGACAGCTTGGCTTGCGTCGACTTGAGGTTCTTGCAGCGGGCTGCGCAGCAATGGGAACGCGGTTGATTACGTTATGTACGGGATCACGCGATGCTGATGATCAGTGGCGGCATCATGCGGAAAATCAAAGTGTGGATGCATGGGCTGATTTGCTGTTTGAATTGACCGCTGCAATTGAGATTGCTGAGCGCTATGACGTTGATTTTGGAATAGAACCTGAATTGGCTAATGTTGTGAATTCGGCTCAGCGTGCTCAGAAATTGATTGATGATTTAGGCAGTGTTCGGATTAAAATTGTCTTGGACGCCGCGAATTTGTTTGAGGTCGTTGATACTGCCGAACAGCTGCGAATTGTGTCCGCTGCGATTGATGACTTAGGTGATCGGATCGTTATGGGCCATGCGAAGGATCGGACAATTGATGGGAGGTTCACGACGGCGGGCAAAGGGTGTTTGGATTATGAACACTATTTTTCTGCGTTGAAAGCGATCGGTTTTTCTGGTCCGATGATAACCCATGGATTAGACGCTGACGAAGCTGCTGGGGTAGCAGAATTTTTGAAAGAGGCAATGAAATGACGACGCATAAAGACTGGATTGACCACTTGCCGCGCAACCGTTTGATTGCAGAATTTTCGGTGTGGTCGGCAAATTTAACGCGGCTGGCTGATGATATGACGCGGATTTCTGCTCATGCTGATATTTTACATATCGATGTGGCAGATGGCCATTTTGCGCCGGCTATGTTGTTTTTTCCGGATTTAGTGGCAGCGGTTCGAAAGGTCTCGAAGGTTCCCATTCATGTGCATCTGATGGTGGCAGATGGTATTTTGCTTTCACAGATTGAGCAGTTTTGTGAAGCCGGTAGTGATCTCATCAGCATCCACGTTGAGAACCATAAAGTAGCCAATGCGGCTTTGGATTTGTTGGCAGAAAAGAAAGTTGCGGCGGGGATGGTTTTACGGGTGGAGACACCGGTTACCGAGATTTTGCCCTTTGTGGAGCGCTTGCGGTTTGTGACTTTGCTGGGCACGGCAATTGGCGTGAAGGGACAGGGGCTTGATGAAAAGGCGGCTGCGCGATTGGGCGAGGCGCAGAAAATAATTGCGGGATCAGGTGCCGCAGAACGCATTGTGCTTGCGGCGGATGGCGGCATTCGCGAGCACACAGTTCCCGTGCTGAGGGCGGCTGGAGCTGAGACGGTTGTCTTGGGTTCCCTCGCTTTTGGGGCGGAAGATTTGGCAGCGCGGATGCAATGGTTGCACAAACTGTGAGTGATTTTGCGATTGCGGTTGACCTTGGCGGCACACAGTTGCGAGCGGCACTGGTGGATCGCGCCGGGGTGGTAAGTGCTAGACAAAATGTTGCAACGGCAGCGCAAGCCGGTGCTGACACTGTCGTGAAACAAATTTCTGATCTGGTAAAGACTGTTATCTCCGAAGCTACGGGAAAAAAAATTCTTGGCGTTGGGGTTTCATCGCCCGGACCACTTGATACCGCGGAAGGTATTGCGCTTTCTTTGCCAACAATTGCGGGCTTTGAAAATTTCCCATTAGGTGCAGCTTTGCGAAAATCTGTTGCCCTGCCGCTGTGGCTTGAAAATGATGGGATTGCCGCGGCGATTGGCGAATGGCGGCTTGGCGCTGGGCGTGGATTTGCCAATATTGTCTATGTGACCGTAAGCACTGGAATTGGCGGCGGCGTGATCGTTGATAATCATGTGATGCGCGGAAGGCGGGGCATGGCGGGGCACGTTGGCCATATGATTATTGTGCCAGATGGAGACGTTTGCGGTTGTGGCACAAAGGGTTGTTTTGAGGCCTATGGCGCTGGCCCCGCATTTACCAAACGCGCGGTTTCGAGAGGGCTCATCGCGGATAGCAAAGCCGTTTTTGAAGCCGCGCGGGAGGGGCATGCAATCGCTTTGGAATTGGTTGCCGAAGAAGCTGCAATTTTAGGCCGTGGTTTCGCCAGTTTGGCGCATCTATATAGTCCTGATGTGATTGTTATGGGCGGTGGACTATCGAATGTGTTTGACGATTTGAAACCCGGTCTTATGACGGCTTTTACAGAAAATGCGATGCCAGCTTTTAAAGATATCAAAATTGTGCGCGCCGGCCTTGGTGGCAATTCTGGTTTAATCGGGGCGGCGGCCCTGGTTTTTGATGGAACCCAAGGCAGCGCTTGAAGAATTGGCGCGTGAGGCTTAAGATTTAAGCATGACTACCAAGCCAGATGTGACAGCGTTCTTCGATATTACCACGAATACGATTAGCTACATCGTGCGCGATCCCCATTCCGTATCCTGCGCCATCATCGATTCCGTGATGGATATGGACTACGCGTCGGGGCGGATTTCATCGCGTGCCGCCGACCAACTCATCGATCATATTGTAACGCACGAATTGCATTTGGAATGGTTGATTGAAACCCATGTTCATGCCGATCATCTTTCAGCGGCCCCTTATATTCAACAACGCCTCGGCGGCAAGCTGGCGATTGGCGAACATATCGTCACCGTGCAAAATACCTTTGGTAAAATTTTTAATGAAGGCACTGAATTTCAACGTGACGGCTCGCAGTTCGATCGGTTATTTGCCGATGGCGATCTCTACACAATAGGCGGCATGAAAGCTCATGTGATGCATACACCGGGCCATACGCCAGCTTGCACAGTGCATGTGATTGGCGATGCAGCGTTTACTGGGGACACGTTGTTTATGCCGGATGGTGGCTCCGCGCGGGCGGATTTTCCTGGTGGCGATGCGCGGGTTTTGTTTCACTCCATTCAACGTGTGTTAGCTCTGCCGCCAGAAACCCGGCTCTTTATGTGTCATGATTACGGCCCTAATGGTCGCGACATTAAATGGGAAACGACGGTTGCCGATGAGCGCAAGTTTAATATTCATGTGCGGGACGGCGTGGAAGAGGATGCATTTGTAAAAATGCGCGAAGAGCGGGATAAATCCCTTGGTATGCCGAAGTTGATTATCCCTTCTTTGCAAGTCAATATGCGCGGCGGAAACTTGCCACCGAGGGACAAAGATGGCCGCGTGTTCTTGAAAGTGCCGATCAATGGTCTCTGAGTCTATCCGTCTCGGCGTTGATATTGGTGGCACGTTTACAGATTTGGTTTTGGAAGTAGGGCGCGCTCAATTTTCAGCGAAAGTTTTGACGACTTATGGCGCTCCTGAAGATGCCATTGTTGATGGTTTAGTGCAGGTGTGTGCTAAAGCTGGCATTCAACCTTCACAAATTGCACAGATCATTCATGGCACTACGCTTGCCACCAATGCGCTCATCGAGCGGCGCGGGGCGAAGACGGCTTTGATCACCACGCAAGGGTTTCGAGATGTGATCGAGATGCGTACGGAATCGCGGTTTGAGCAATATGATTTGAATCTGGTTTTGCCGGAGCCATTGTTGCCAAGGCAAAGTCGATTTACCGTATTGGAGCGGGTAAGCGCCAAAGGGGATGTGCTGATTGCCCTTGAGCGTAAAGATGTGGAACAGGTTGCTGAAACCATAGGATTGGCAGGTTATACATCCGTGGCGGTCGGTCTCATTCATTCATATCTCAATGTGACCCACGAAAAAATGATTGGTGAGATTTTGCGGGCGCGAAATCCTGATCTGATGATTTCATTGTCTTGCGAAGTCTCGCCCCAGATGCGGGAGTATGAGCGATTTAATACGACAGTGGCCAATGCCTATATCAAGCCTTTGATGAAGAGTTATTTATCGCGATTGACTGGGCGCTTAGAAGCGACTGGTATTTCGTGTCCCATCTTTTTGATGCACTCTGGCGGTGGGATTATCTCAATTGAAAACGCAGCGGAGTTTCCAGTGCGGTTGGTTGAGTCTGGGCCTGCGGGCGGTGCTGTCTTTGCAGCAACAATTGCGGCGCGGTTTGGACTTAACAAAGTTTTGTCATTTGATATGGGCGGAACAACAGCGAAGATTTGTTTGATCAAAAACCAGACGCCAAAAACGTCTCGAGTTTTTGAAGTGGCGCGGACTTACCGTTTCAAAAAAGGTTCCGGAATGCCGATCTCAATTCCGGTTATTGATATGGTGGAGATTGGCGCTGGCGGCGGCTCACTTGCCCATGTTGATGGACTACGCCAGATCCGCGTGGGGCCGGAAAGTGCGGGATCTGAACCGGGACCAGCTTGTTATGGGCGCGGTGGTGATCGGCCCGCGGTTACAGACGCTGATTTAATTTTGGGTAAGCTTGATGGCGATCATTTTGCTGGCGGATCAATGCAGCTTGATGCGGCAGCTTCTGCGATGGCTTTGGAAAATGCGATAGGTTGCCACTTGGATATGGATGTGGAAACGGCTGCGTTCGGGCTATCCGAAGTGGTCGATGAAAACATGGCCAATGCGGCGCGGGTGCATGCTGTGGAAAACGGTGAAGACCTCGGAAGCTATACAATGATTGCCTTTGGTGGCGCTGCACCTTTGCATGCTGGGCGGTTGTGCGAGAAGTTAGGGATTGCGCGCATGCTGGTGCCTAAGGGAGCGGGCGTTGGGTCGGCGATTGGGTTTTTGCGCGCACCATTTAGTTTTGAAGCCAATCGCTCGGTTTACATGCGTCTTTCAGAATTTAAGCCTGAAGTTGTCCGGAATCTGCTTTGGGAATTGGTAGCTAATGCCACGGGGTTTGTGCGTTCTTGTGATGCAAGTGCTGTTATCTCTGCGTCCTATAAAGCTTACATGCGTTACAAGGGGCAGGGCTGGGAAATTCCGATCATGCTTACGGCGGCGCAAGCGGAAAATCCGGATGTTGTCGTTTTTAAAAAGTTGTTTGAAACCGATTATGCAGCATTGTTTGGTCGGACGGTTGCCGATATGGAAATTGAGATTACCGTGTGGGCGGTAAATGCAACAACGCCGACGGAAAAAGTTGAATTGGTTGATAGCTTGCCGAAAGAATCGAGCGCTGAAATCATCAGTATGCGGAGTGTGTTTGATGCTAATGTTGGGGCGCGCGTTGAAGCTGGTGTTGTACTGCGCGATAGTATGGCTGCGGGGCAAATGGTTCTTGGCCCGGCAATTATCACCGAAGATGAAACCACTATCATTGTGCCAAGCAGTCGCTATGCGGTGGCGCAAGCGGATGGCACGATTGATGTTGTGCTGAAAGGTTTGCTGTGATGGCAAAGCAAATGACATCGGTTTCCTATCAAGTGATGTGGAACCGCTTGATCTCCATAGTTGAAGAGCAAGCACAGGCCTTGATCCGAACAGCGTTTTCAACTTCGGTGCGTGAAGCCGGGGACCTCTCGGCGGGTGTTTATGATTTAGCTGGATTGATGCTGACGCAAGCGGTCACCGGAACGCCGGGGCATGTCAATGCGATGGCGGATGCAGTTGCTCATTTTATTCGTCGTATTGGACGTGGGAATATTTTTGAAGGTGACGTTTACATCACCAATGACCCATGGGAAGGGACTGGTCACTTACATGATATAACTGTTGTAACTCCCTCATTTCACAAGGGAATTCATGTTGGATTTTTCGGCTGCACGGCACATATCGTGGATATTGGTGGGCGCGGATTTGGCGCTGATGCGGCGAGCGTTTATGAAGAAGGGCTTTATATTCCGATTATGAAGTTGGCCACTCGGGGCGTGGTTGATCAAACGCTGATCAAAATTGTGCGGGGCAATGTGCGCGAGCCGGATCAACTGGTTGGCGATATCTATGCGCTTGCAACCTGCAATGAAATTGGTCACCGACGTTTGATTGATATGATGGTTGAGTTTCAATTGGATGACCTCGCAGGGATTAGTGCATTCATTTTGGAGAACTCGCGCCGCGCCACATTGGAGCGCATCGCCGCATTGCCGCGCGCCACTGCAACAGGTGAAATGACGATTGATGGTTTTGATACGCCAATCACATTGAAGGTGAAGTTAGACATTTTAGAAGACCGGATTATTTCGGATTTCACAGGAACTTCGGGTCTCGATAAGAAGGGCATTAATGTGCCTTTGGTTTATACCAAGGCTTATGCGTGTTACGCTTTGAAATGTGCGATTGCGCCGGAAATTCCTAATAATGCGGCCTCTCTTGCGCCGTTTGAAGTCGTAGCACCAGTGAATTCAATCCTCAATGCGGTACATCCCGCACCTGTGGCTTTGCGGCATGTAATTGGGCATATGATTCCGGACACAATCTATGATGCGCTCGATAAAATTATTCCTGAGTTGGTGCCAGCGGAAGGTGCGGGATGTCTGTGCAATTTCCAAATTTCATTGCGGCCGCGTACGGACAAACCAGCGCCAGAAGGAACTGTGCGTGCCGAAGTGCTGACGTTTAACTCCGGCGGTGGGGGTGCGCGGCCAAGGGTTGACGGGATGAATGCGACTGCATTTCCATCAGGCGTTATGACCATGCCGATTGAAGCGACTGAGCACGCGGGGCCTGTCATTATCTGGCGGAAAGAACTGCGACCCGATTCTGGTGGGGCTGGAAAATATCGCGGTGGGCTCGGGCAATTTATGGAGGTTGGCGCTATTGAAGGTCATGAATTTGATTTCCAAGCGATGTTTGACCGCGTCGATCATCCCGCTCGTGGTCGACAAGGTGGTGCTCCTGGAGCGGCGACAACAATTGGCCAAGATGACGGCACAAAAATGCGCGGCAAGGGCAAACAATTTGTGGGCGCGGGACGACGCGTAATGTTGGCTTTTCCCGGCGGGGCTGGTTATGGAAAAGTTAAAGACCGCGATCCCGCGTTGGTTCGGCGTGATATTATCCGGGGATATATTTCGCCTGCGGCTGCTATGCGTGACTACGGATTTAAGGAAGCAGACATCATATCTTTTCTCAATTCTGTGAAAATGGGGGAGCTGCTCTAATGCAGGCGCCGAAAAACAATAGCTATGACGTGGTGATTATTGGTGGTGCCATGCTCGGCTCATCAACGGCTTGGTTTTTATCAAACAACAAAGATTTTAGCGGCAAGATCTTAGTGGTCGAGCGCGATCCGACTTATGAATTCGCGGCGACCTCGCTGACCAATAGCTCTATTCGCATGCAATTTAGCGAGCCAATCAACGTGCAAATATCGCAGTTCGGTGCTGATTTTGTGAAGAACTTCAAAACCTATATGGGCAGGGGGCCAGACCTACCGCAGCCTATAATTCAAAGTTTTGGTTATATGTATTTGGCTGATACGCAAGGTTTTGCTGATCTTTTGAAAGACGTGCAGATCATGCAAGTGTCACTTGGTGCGGGCACTAGGCATATGAGCCGCGACGAGATCAAAACCGCTTATCCGTTTTATCAGCTGGATGACATCATTGCTGGCAATCATAATTTAATCGATGAAGGCTATTTTGAAGGGGCCACTTTGTTTGACTGGTGGAAGCGCCAGGCCAAGCAAAAGGGCGTCGAATATTTGCACAATGAAGTTGTGTCGATGCAGAAAAATGCAAACGACTCGCGCATTGAAACTATCACACTGAAAACGGATGAGATTATTTATTGCGGTACGGTGGTAAATTGTTCGGGCACGCGTGGCAGTTTGACAGCGGCTATGGCGGGTATCGTGATTCCTGTTGAACCAAGAAAGCGCATGACATTCATTTTTGACGCAGAAAAGCCTTTGGACCGTGACTTGCCGCTGACCATTGATCCTTCCGGCGTTCATATGCGCACGGAGGGCAAATACTATATGACGGGTTGCCCACCAGATGATGATCACGCCGTAGACCATAATGATTTTGATGTTGATCACGCGATCTGGGAAAATAAAATTTGGCCAGCACTGGCGCATCGCATTCCACAATTTGAAGCGATTAAAGTAATCAACTCTTGGGCTGGGCATTATGATTACAATGTGTTGGATCAGAACGCTATTTTAGGCCCACATACACAAATTGAAAATTTCATGTTTTGCAACGGCTTTTCTGGACATGGTTTTCAGCAGTCCCCGGCCATGGGGCGTGGCCTTATGGAACTCATTACTTATGGTGAGTTCCGCTCGCTTGATTTATCGCCATTTAGCTTTGGCCGCATTGAGCGGAACGAACCGTTTTTAGAAAAAGCAGTGATATGAAAAAAATTGTTTTAACGGGTGCTGCTGGGCGCTTGGGCTCTTATTTGCGCGAGCCACTTTCTAAGCTGGCGGATGAGTTGGTGTCGTCTGACATCGTCGATGATATTGGAAAACTTTATACTGGCGAGAGTTATGTGAAAGCGGATCTGGCGCAATTTGCTGGGATCAATGCTCTTCTCAAAGATGCTGATATGGTGGTGCATTTTGGTGCGCATCCCGATGAAGCACCGTTTGAAGAATTGCTCGGGCCCAATTTTATTGGAGCGTATAATATCTGGGAAGCAGCACATCGAAATGGAGTGCGCCGCGTGGTCTATGCGAGTTCCATTCATGCGGTTGGCATGTATGCCAAAACCGATTTCATCGATACTGATGTGCCGCATCGACCAGATACGTTTTATGGTTTGGCCAAATGTTTTGCTGAAGATTTGGGGCGGATGTATTGGGACAAGCGCGGGATTGAAGCCGTGTGCTTGCGGATATTGTCTTGCGCCAAAGTGAATAATCCGCGCGCACTTGGTAGTTGGCTCTCTTACGATGATCTCATTCATTTGGTGACGCGGGCGATTGATGCGCCTGTCACGGGCTTTTCAATTATCTACGGCATTTCAAATAATGATCGCGCGACCGTTGATAATTCCAAAGTCGGTTTTTTGGGTTATCGGCCAAAAGATAATGCGGAACAATTTGCAGCTGAGGTTTTGGCCAATGCGCCGATTGCCGATCTCAAAAATCTAGGGCTAACCTGTCAAGGTGGCCCATTTGCTGCTGTGCCACTCGGCGAAAGTGGCATGGCGCGGATGAATATTATTGATGATCGGAAGAAGGTCTAAGTATTCAGGGGATGCGAGCAGGGGCCACCATTGTGGACATCCAGTGAGTTGCTGGCGAAATCTATGATGACTGTCGATAGCGTTTCATATTGTGCGGTGGGGGCGGCTTTGGGGTCGCGATGGCAACAAATAGACTCACCTGATCCTGCATGACTGACCATGCTTTTAAGAATGGAAGCTGTGGTGATTTCTACAAGCGCGGAAGTGCGGCGGGTGAGGAGATCATAGCGCAAAAGTGTGTCCGGATTGGCTTTGGGTTCGGTGTCCAATTCCGCGGGCTTAGGTGCAATAAAATGATTGGTGTGGATCATAAATCCATGTTGATTGGGCAACACAAAGCTAGGGCCATCGGTATAAAGCTCGACGGTGATTGCTGAAGAGACACCATTCTCAAACCCCACAAGATTGAGCGAACTTGATGCCGAGACTTTTGCTGACGCGGCCAATTGCGCGGCGCGGGAAATATTAGGGGCAGTGTCGAGGAGATGGCGCGAAACGACATGCACCGGAACGCCGATATGCGCGCCGTCATTTTCGTGATGAAGGATTGTGAACAAGACGCCAAGCCCACGCGAATTCACGCCTGATTTTCCAACGATACCGTATTCGGTCATTGTGGTGGTCACACTGCCATTGGCAAGTGGAATTTCCCACACGAGCCAACTGTCTTTCAGCGCATAAAACCAATCCCAGGTTTGCATAGCGATTGGTGGGTGATCATCTGTATTCACATGAATGACGGTTGAGCATTCGCCGGGCGTTTTGGCTTTGAGCAATGCCAAGATTTCGGTGCGCGCATTCAGCATACCGATGAGTGCGGGATCAACTTTTGCACCTTGCGCCATGCCAAGAATTTCTTCGTGTAAGTCTGGCGCAAAACTTTCAATGGCGAGCAGAGCATCGCGGCCAAATACTATCGCATCAAAACTTTTGCGAGAACGTGATTTGAACATATCAAGGTAGATTGCGATGTTCGTTTCGATCTGGGATTTATGCGCTGTGCCAAATTCTAATCCCCGGGCAAATGATTGGAGTTGGCTAGAGCGAAAATGTCTGGTCATTCATGATCTCGATAAAATTTCTAGTGGGAATTCGACGCCGTTGGGCATATCATGATTTTACCAAATGGCAAACTTGGCCTCACGCAAACGGAAACCATCATGTTGACTGAAAATAGCGAAGCTCGATCTGGTGGAAATCATTTCCATTCTCGGAACAAGGGAACGCCCTTGCACACAGAATGGTTTGAAAATGTGCAGGTTAATCTCTCGGCCAGTGAGCGGCGGGCTGCAACGCTGACGACGCGGCGGACTGTAAAAAAAGAATATCAAGCTGCATGGTTGGTGAAGGCATTGCAATGCATTGACCTCACGACGTTAGCTGGTGATGATACTGATGCGCGCGTGCAACGATTATGCGCAAAAGCCAAGCGCCCTCTGCGGGATGATATCGTGAAAGGCTTAGGACTTGAAGATCAATCGCCAAAAGTTGGTGCAGTTTGTGTTTATCCCACAATGGTTGCGCCGGCGGTAAAAGCTTTGGCGGGTTCAGGCATTCCAGTTGCATCCGTCGCCACGGGATTTCCAGCAGGTTTGACACCTTTGCCACAACGGTTAGCAGAAATTCGTTATGCGGTGGGCGAAGGCGCTTTGGAAATTGATATTGTTATCCACCGTTCGCAAGTTTTAATGCAGGATTGGACCGCACTTTATGATGAGGTGAGCGCTATGCGCGAAGCTTGCGGTGAAGCCCATCTCAAAGCTATTTTGGCGACTGGTGATTTGAAAACGCAACGCAATGTTTATAAGGCCAGCATGGTGGCGATGATGGCTGGTGCTGATTTCATCAAGACGTCGACTGGCAAAGAAGATGTGAATGCTACGCTCCCCGTGAGCCTCACTATGGTTCGAGCACTGCGCGATTATGGCGATCTCACAGGTGAGAAAATTGGCTTTAAACCGGCAGGCGGCATTCGCACGGCTAAGGACGCTTTGGCGTGGATGATTCTCATGAAAGAAGAGTTAGGCCGCGAATGGCTTGAGCCTGAACTTTTTCGGTATGGCGCCAGCTCCATGTTGGCC
Source organism: Hyphomicrobiales bacterium (assembly GCA_043760745.1). Lineage (GTDB taxonomy): Bacteria > Pseudomonadota > Alphaproteobacteria > Rhizobiales > Aestuariivirgaceae > Aestuariivirga. The sequence goes on along the minus strand of JAYUOP010000183.1, from coordinate 6,066 downwards.
GATATTGAACGCCAATTGGAACATTTCTTGACTGGCCGTTATTCCGCTCTTTCCCATCACGCCCTTGCCTGAGGTCATTTCAATGCCAAATGTAAAACAGATTCTCGACACTATGGATTATGGTCCAGCCCCGGAAGCCAACGCACATATTATAGCGTGGCTTGATCAACATAAAAATGGCTTCAAGCATTTCATTGGTGGGGCTTTTGTGGACGCAAGCGATGGTGCACAATTTGACGTCAGCAATCCGGCGGACGATAGTTTATTGGGCCGGGTTGCGCAGGGTTCAAAGGCTGATGTCGATGCTGCGGTGAAGGCAGCGCGTCAGGCATTTGCATCTTGGTCTAAACTTTCAGGCCACACCCGCGCCAAGTATATCTATGCCATTGCGCGGCTTATTCAAAAGCGTGAACGGTTCTTGTCGGTGCTCGAGAGCATGGATAATGGCAAGCCCATTCGGGAAAGCCGCGATATTGATATTCCATTGGTAGCGCGCCATTTTTATCATCATGCGGGCTGGGCTGAACTCATGGCTTCTGAGTTTAAAGGCTATGGGCCGCTTGGCGTATGCGGACAAATTATTCCATGGAATTTTCCATTGCTGATGCTGGCGTGGAAAATTGCACCGGCTTTGGCGGCGGGCAATACTGTGGTTTTGAAGCCAGCAGAATTTACACCGCTCTCTGCTCTGGCATTTGCGGAAATTTGCCGTGAAGCCGGACTTCCTGATGGTGTGGTGAACATTGTGTGCGGCGATGGCGAAACGGGTGCACATATTGTGGCGCATCCTGATGTTGATAAAATCGCGTTCACGGGATCGACGGATGTTGGTCGGATTATCAGACAAGCCACGGCGGGATCGGGCAAGAAACTCTCGCTTGAGCTTGGTGGTAAATCGCCATTTATTGTTTATGAAGATGCCGACCTTGATGCCGCAGTTGAAGGTGTTGTCGACGCGATTTGGTTTAATCAGGGGCAAGTGTGCTGTGCGGGATCAAGGCTTCTGATTCAAGAAGGTGTGGCTCCGAAATTCATTGCGAAGTTAAAACGCCGAATGGACACCCTTCGCGTCGGGTCACCGCTCGATAAATCGGTTGATGTGGGCGCTATTGTTGCTCCCGTACAAATGCAACGGATCAGAGAATTGGTGAAAAAAGGCCAGGATGAGGGTGGCACTTTGCTACAATCTTCTTGTGCAATTCCCACCAAGGGGAATTTCTTTGCGCCATCATTGTTTGTTGATGTGGAACCAGCTTCAACCGTCGTGCAAGAAGAAATATTTGGTCCGGTGGCTGTCGCCATGACCTTCCGCACTCCGGAAGAAGCAGTGCAAATGGCGAACCACACGCGTTTTGGTTTGGCGGCCACGATTTGGTCAGAGAATATCAATCTGGCACTTGATACCGCAGCGCGAGTCAAGGCTGGCATCGTATGGGTCAACTCCACAAACTTGTTTGACGCGGCAGCTGGCTTTGGCGGGTATAAAGAAAGTGGCTTTGGCCGCGAAGGTGGCCGCGAAGGCATGTTTGAATATATGACAGCGGATTGGCTGAAGGCATTACCGCTTGTTCAAGATGATGGTTTGAAACTCTCAGCGCTGCCAGCGGAAACGCGAGAAGTTTCACGCATTGATCGCACCGCAAAATTGTTTATTGGCGGCAAACAGTCACGGCCCGATTCTGGTTATTCCTATTCGGTGTTGAATGTTAAGGCGCTCAGTATTGGCGAGGCTGGACTTGGCAATCGTAAAGACATTCGCAATGCAGTTGAAGCGGCGAGCAAGGCTTTTGGTTGGGGCGCTGCCACGGCGCATAACCGAGCGCAGGTTCTCTACTACATTGGCGAAAATCTTTCCGCGCGTGCTGATGAATTTGCGGCACGTTTACAAGCGATGGGACAGAAACCAAAGGCAGCAATTGCCGAAGTTGAACACTCTATTCGGCGGATATTTTACTATGCCGCTTGGGCTGATAAATATGATGGTCGGGTGCATTCCACGCGTTCACGCAATGTGACGCTGGCCATGAATGAGCCATTTGGCGTGATGGGTTTGGTGTGTTCAGATGATGCGCCGCTTCTTGGGTTTGTGTCGCTTGTCATGCCAGCAATCGCCATGGGGAACCGGGTTGTGGTTGTGCCGTCAGTCGCCCATCCTTTGGCTGCAACCGATTTTTATCAGGTGTTGGAGACCTCTGATGTGCCGGCGGGTGTTGTTAACATTGTAACGGGTGACCGCACCGATTTAGCCAAGACTTTGGCTGATCATGATGAGGTAGCGGCACTTTGGTATCATGGAGCTTTGCAAGGTTGCGCCGCTGTGGAAAAATCTTCCGCGGGAAATGTTAAATATACTTGGACCAATCAGGGCAAGAAATATGATTGGTTTAATGATGCCCATGGGCAGGGTGAAAACTATTTGCGGAATGCCACGCAAGTGAAGAATATTTGGATTCCTTACGGCGAGTGATGGATTTTCGCTTGCCGTAAAATTTCCTCAAGCGTGCTGAGAAGCTGATCGGCGTTTTCCATTGAGAATGGTAGGGGCGGTCTGATTTTTAAGACGTTGGCGTTAGGGCCAGCGGCACTGATCAAAATGCGTTTTTCGCGCATGGCGTTTACAATGTGGGAAGTCAGCGAGGTTGCAGGCATTTTGGTGTTGCGGTCTGTGACCAATTCAATGCCTATAAATAAACCGGAGCCGCGCACATCACCGATGCAATCATATTTTCGCGCGAGGGCTTTTGCCCCAGTGATGAGATGATCGCCGACACGCTTTGCATTGGCAATGAGACCTTCGCCATCAATCACATCAAGCACAGCGTTTCCTGCCGCGACTGAAACGGGGTTGCCGCCGAAAGTGTTGAAGTAGCGGGCGTTGGCGCCAAAATTTGCAATGATTTCTGGTTTGCACGCCATTGCAGCAATGGGGTGGCCATTGCCCATGGGCTTTCCCATGGTCACGATATCGGGCTCAATTCCATGACGCGAGAACCCCCACATGCCTTCGCCAGTGCGGCCAAAACCGGGTTGAACTTCATCAGCAATGAAGATGCCGCCTGCCTCTCGGATCGCCGCAACTGCGGGTGCTAAAAATCCGGCTGGATCGACAAATACCCCGTCGCTGGAAAAAATTGTATCAACAAGAAGTGCTGCAGGTTTGATGCCATGAGCTGCCATATCGGCAACGGCGGCTTTGACATTAGCTTCCATTTCAGCGGCAACATCGCCTGTGCTTCGATAATGATCAGGCGCATCGATCACGCGAATAGTGTTGCCCAAGGGAACGCCAGGGCCCAGCGATGGCGACAGTTCAGCGACTGCCGCCGTTACACCATGATAGGCAAGACGGGTGACGATGATACCTTGATTTCCAGTGCGCGCGCGGGCAATGCGCAAAGCTAAATCATTGGCTTCGCTTCCGGTGCAGGTGAACATGATATGGCCGATTGATTTTGGCAGCCGCGCCAACAAGCGTTCAGCATAAGACAGCACGTCTTCATGCAAATAGCGGGTGTGGGTGTTTAAGGTTTGCAACTGCTTGGTCATTGCCGCCACGACATGAGGATGGCAATGGCCGACCGAGGTTACATTGTTGTAAGCGTCGAGATAGACGTTGCCTTCAGCGTCATAGAGATGAACGCCTAACCCGCGCACGAGATGAACCGGGTTACGATAGAACAAGCGGTATGCGGGGCCGAGAGCTGCTTGTCGCCGCGCTATTAGCGCATGATCTTCCGGTGATACAGCATCAGCGTTTTTTGCATCAAAGGCATTGATCATGGTCATTGGGTTTACTCAGGATTTTGCGGGGTTGATTGCCAAATATTGATGGAGATATTCACGTGCGGTGGTGATTGGAATTTGCCGCAATGCCGCGAGCCCCGCCCATGCAGCGGGTGCATTGCGCAAGATGTACTTGGCATTTTCAGGATGAAGCTTTGCCCGCCAGTGCGTGATCGCAACCGTCAACACAAATCGCATAGCAACGAGGTTCATGAAGTGATCAACCTCTTTTGGCAGCAAAGGATTAATCGCGTGATACGCCATTGCGGTTTCAGCAAGGGAACGCAGTGGATTGTTTTCGGCGTCCATTTGATAAGCTGCAGCAATAGCCAAATCGTTGATCAGGGGTGCGCGCACTATGTCGCCGAAATCAATACAGCCCGTAATCTGAGCGTGATTGTTTCCATCAACAAAGAGGTTATGCAAGTTGAGATCATTGTGGATGACTCCAGCGCGAAACGCTTCGGATTGAGGCGCAATTTCGGCGCAGTACTTGTCATGGAAGTAGTTGGCTAATGCGCGTTTGTCTGGTGGTAGAGTGAGGACATATTGGGTTAGATTTTCTGCTTGTTGAATATCCCATAGCAAAATGCGGTGCTCGGCTGGGTGACTGAAACCATTGAGGGCTAAGGCCAGGTTGGCGGTCAGCGCGCCGATGGCTTTTCGTGTCGCAGGTGCTCGCGGCACATCGCAGAGCGGTAAGCCCGGCATAAAACTATTCACGCGCATAAAGCGAGACATGCCGTCAGCGAATTGTGCCGTGGTAATTTTTTGCTGATCGTGGTTTTGAATTTCAATCGACAGCGGCAGCTCCGGCGCATTCTGAAAGATTGTTGCGACGACGCGCGATTGAAAATCGAGGTTCGCGAAATCTTCGTCTTCATGCGCAACTTTGACGATATACTTTTGACCATCGTGATTATGGAGAACAAAGTTGTGATCACGTTCGCCCGTGATGGCGATTAATTTCCCGCGTAAACCATAGTGATGCAACAGCAGGTTTTGAACCTCGCCGTGGTCCACGCTTGCCGATATTTTTTCGAGGGTTGATTGGCTGGATTGCATCTCCGCCGCATACCATAAAACAAAATCCCCCGCTATCTCATTGCAACACTGGGCTTCGATTCCCCCAAGCAGGAGGAGGCTTTAAATAAAGCTGACCGTCTTTCATTCGGATGACCCTATTCTTGTCATTCGATCTCATGCTGGTAAACTGTCGTGGCAATCAAAAATGTGGATTGGGTAAGTAAGGCATAGATGTACGATCCAAAAGGAAACGGCAAAAATAGAACGGTCGAAACTGTGGTGTTTTTTGAAGCCGAACCGCCCGCGCATTTGCGCAGTATTGTGCATCGGTTCTTGGAACTTCGAACCTTAGCGCCTTTGACAGATGACTATCGCTTTCACGCTTTGCCAGACGCTTGCACCTATATTGTCCTCGACCAATTGGATCGGAAAGTTGCTGGTGTGACGAGGCTGCGGGCATCTTCGCAAGAGTTAAACCTTGGCCGGACGTTTCACTTCATCAATATTCGTTTTCTTCCCGGCGTTTGGCAAGGTGATCGCCAGCAGATTTCCGACGCGTTGGTGAAAGATGCATATGCTGGCGATTTGCCACTGCTTGCACTCAATCAAAGTCTGATTGGCCAAGATTTTGCTGCCAAGCAGCTAAGTTTATCGCAGTTTGTTGAAAGTCTAGTTCAGAGTAAACTTGTATTAGCAAATCCTGTTACTGAAAAAATATTCCAGCAGCTTGATGATATTCATTCGGTTGCCGATATGGCCGTGGCATGTGATTTGTCTACTCGGCAACTGCAACGCGTTCTTAAGGAAACAACTGGCTTTGCGCCGCATGATTTTCTCAAAGTGCTGAGAGTTCAGCAATCTTTAAATGGCGAACCATCTTTGTCCTATGCTGACCAATCGCACTTCATTCACTCATTTCGTAAAGCAACTGGCTACACACTAGGTCGATATTCTCGGAAGTTTGATGTCTAATATCTACAATACGGGCTAACTTTGAATTGGTAAATCTTCGGAATACGAGAAAAACAAAAGGAGTTGAAGATGTCCAAGATGAACGCAATCGGTTGGTTCGATATCTATGTAAGTAATCTAGATCGGGCCGTCGCATTTTACGAAACTGTTTTGGCTTGCAAGCTTGAACCAATTGGTGATCCAACCTGGACTTGTCCCCAATTAATTCCGCATCCTGTTCTCATTTAGGCTGATAATCTTTCAAACTTGACGGGTGATGTACCTCCTAGGCTCGAGTGTTTGCGG
>JAYUOP010000182.1:0-3130 GCA_043760745.1 Hyphomicrobiales bacterium | reverse complement strand
ATGGATCAATCGGGCTGGCCGGTTCCGCTCATTGGGCGATGGACAGGTTGATTTCAGCGCAATCTTTTCCAAGCTAGCTCAATACAATTATTCGTCGTGGGCAGTGCTTGAGTGGGAATGCTGCATCAAACATCCTGAGCAAGGGGCAGCAGAGGGTGCGCCCTTTATCGAAAGTCATTTGATTAGAACAACAGAAAAAGCCTTTGATGATTTTGCTGGGGGCAAGACTGATCAAGCGCAGATTAAGAGACTGTTGGGAATTTAAAGGCTCCCTCATCCGGCGTTTCACGCCACCTTCTCCCGCCAGCGGGAGAAGTAAAGGTAAGACCACTTCGCCCGCTTGCGGGAGAAGGTGGATCGCGCCTTTTAGCGCGAGACGGATGGGGGCACTTTAATTGCAAATGACATATTAGAAGCGGGAGAAAACATAATGGCAATAACAGGCAGCAAATCTTCAAAAAATACTGGGCGCATTCGGTATGGCATGGTGGGTGGTGGTCAGGGTGCATTCATTGGTGCTGTGCACCGGATTGCAGCGCGGATTGATGATCACTATGAATTTGTAGCGGGCGCACTTTCGGCTGATCCTGCCAAGGCCAAAGCATCGGGCAAAGAGTTAGGATTGGCGGCGGATCGCACCTACACTGATTTCAAAATTATGGCAAAAGCGGAAGCCGCGCGCAGCGATGGGATTGAAGCTGTATCCATTGTTACGCCAAACAATATGCATTTTCCTGCGGCTAAAGCTTTCATTGAAGCAGGCATTCACGTGATCTGTGATAAGCCGCTTTCGCTTGATGCCAAAGAAGCCATCGCATTGGAAAAACTGCTCGCCAAAAATCCAGATGTGATTTTTGCTCTCACCCATAATTACTCAGGCTATCCCATGATCCGGCAAGCACGCGCGATGATAGCGGCTGGCGAGCTTGGTGATATTCGTTTGGTGCAAGGCGAATATCCGCAGGATTGGTTGACCACAGATTTGGAAAAGACCGGCCAGAAACAAGCAGCTTGGCGCACCGACCCCAAGCGCTCCGGCGCTGGCGGTTGCGTTGGCGACATTGGCACACATAGCTATCAACTCGGTTGCTATGTGTCGGGCCTTGCTGCATCTGAGCTTTCAGCTGATCTCACGAGCTTCGTGAAAGGGCGTCAGCTCGATGATAATGCGCATATCATGCTGCGGTATAAAGGTGGCGCCAAGGGCATGATTTGGGCAAGCCAAGTAGCACCCGGCCATGAAAATGGTTTGAAGCTTCGGGTCTATGGCACCAAAGGTGGCTTAGAATGGACGCAAGCTGATCCAAACTATCTCTGGTTCACACCATTCGGTGAAGCCAAGCGCTTGATCACACGGGGTGGTGCAGGCTCTGGTCCTGCTGCTGCCCGCGTCACTCGTGTGCCACCGGGACACCCTGAGGGCTATCTCGAAGGATTTGCCAATATTTACACCGAAGTGGCCCGTGCCATTCAGGCGAAGCGGGCTGGCAAGAAAGTTGCAAAAGACGTGGAATTCCCCGGCATCGCTGATGGTGTTGCAGGGATGGTGTTTATCGAGGCCTGCGTCAAGTCATCGAAGGCCAATGGAAAGTGGACAAAGCTTTAGTTTTGCAATGTGGTGGCGCGATGAATGCGCCGCCGCATGCGCCGGACCAGCCACCAAACTGCTAGAATAACGACTGGAATGCCGATGAGATTTAGCAACGCGGAATCAATGCCGGGCAGCCATTTGCCCGAATGCTTAACGATCAATCCAATGATGCTGATCGCGTAGTAACTGATGGCAACAACGGATAAACCTTCGACGGTTTGCTGTAGAAGAAATTGTTGGCGGGCGTGGGCTTCCATTGAGACCAACAGTTTTTGGTTTTGTCCTTCAAGAGCAATATCGACACGCGTTCGTAATAAATTGCTAGCGCGCTCACAGCGGTTCGCTAGATCGGCAATACGATCAGACACTGCAGAACATGTGGCCATGGCTGGGCTAAATCTTCGCTCCAGAAAAACTTCCAAACGCTGATAGCTTAAAACCCGCTCTTCATTTAGCTCGGCAAAGCGCTTGTTCACGAGGGCCGTATAAGCGCGCGCCGCAGCAAAACGATAACTCGAACGGCTCGACAGGCTTTCAATATCGCGTGACACAGCACTGAGCTGGGTGAGAAGTTGAGTGTCTTCGTCTGCACTTTTTGCCCGCAATATACCGTTGATCGTTGCCGATACGGCGGCCTCCAATGGCCCAAGCTCACGTTGTAAATCGCGAGCAAGTGGATAGGCAAGGAGTGCCATCATGCGATAGGTTTCAATCTCATGTAAACGGCGGACAAGCCTCCCTAAGCGCATGTTAGACAATCCAAGATCGTGAACAATCATGCGGGTAAAGCCGTCTGAACCGATACGAAAATCAGTCCATACATGCGCTAGGCTTTGATTGGTTGCAGAGCTGGCTAATTGTTCATGGCCAAAAATGCTCCGTAGAGATGCAGCTGTTGGGGCTTTCGCCGACTTCTCAAGAATGTGGGTATGAATGGCAACAAGACGTTCGCCCGGTAAATTATCGAGCCAACCTAAGGGCAAAAGTGCAATCGCTTCACCTTTGCTGGCGCTACCCGACGCAATGATGCTTAAGCGGTAGAATTCGCCATGACGTTCATATTTTAAAGTGCCGCCGTTAAATTCAACTGCATGGTGCGGTACGCCGTCTTTGGGTGGTTTTAACCCCAAAGCATCACACAGTTTTTTCACGTGTTCTAATGGATCGGGGTCATCTTGTTTGATTGTGCAAGCGAGGTGGGTAATGCGGGATGGCGCTTTGACATTAAGACCAGGGCGGCCATGAACTTCATCGTTGAGCTCTTGACGCAGATGGTGTTCTTGCAAAATTCTCTCCCAGATTACTACTGATATTTTAAGCTAACAGCGTTTCTGAGTTTGCTGTAGTGGCGTAACATCGCAGCACGATATGAAATTGGTAGAAGACAAAATTTAATCGACGGAATTTTTGACGCGTACTGTCTTTAAGTTCAGCAACAACGGTGACCTTGCCCCCGCATCTTAATCCATATTGAAGTTAGCTCTGGCTCATGGAAAAGGACCAGAGGGATGAAACGGAACAGATTTAGCGAAGAGCAGA
>JAYUOP010000181.1:0-22097 GCA_043760745.1 Hyphomicrobiales bacterium | reverse complement strand
GCAGTTTATTTGGCAAACCGCATGATCCCGCACACATCGAAAAATTGCTGAAGCAACTTTCGCTTTGGGACAAAAAGGATTCAAAGATTGTAACACTTTCAGGTGGCATGAAGCGGCGGGTTTTGATCGCCAAAGCACTGGCGCATGAACCGAAGGTTCTATTTCTCGATGAACCAACGGCTGGCGTCGATGTTGAACTGCGCAAAGACATGTGGAACATCGTGCGCGATTTGCGCGCGACCGGGGTGACCATCATTCTCACCACGCATTATATCGAAGAAGCCGAAGAAATGGCGGATCGCATCGGTGTCATAAACAAAGGCGAGATGATCCTCATTGAAGACAAAAAGGCCTTGATGCAAAAAATGGGGCAGAAGAAGTTATCGCTGGTGCTTGATGCGCCCCTTGCTGCGATCCCTAAAAAACTCAGCGCTTATCCCCTGAGTCTCACAAAAAATGGAGCCGAGTTGGTTTATTCATACGACGTGCGGCAAGGTAAGCCCGACATTGCTGGTCTTCTCAAGGCGCTTGAAACCGCAAAGATCAATTACAGTGATTTGCAGACCGCACAGAGTTCGCTCGAAGATATTTTCATGGGATTGGTGAAGCAATGAACTGGCGCGCTGTTGTTGCAATTTTCATGGCCGAAATGAAACGGTTTTTCCGAACTCTTTTTCAGAGTTTGATTTCGCCGGTGATATCGACCGTACTGTATTTCATTGTGTTTGGTGCGGCCATTGGATCGCGGATTACGGAAATTGACGGTGTGAGCTATGGCGCATTTATTGTGCCCGGCATGATCATGCTTTCAATCCTCACCCAGAGTATTTCAAACGCATCGTTTGGGATTTATTTCCCGCGCTTTTCCGGCACGATATATGAATATCTTTCAGCGCCAATTTCAGCCTTTGAAATGGTGCTTGGATTTGTGGGTGCTGCGGCAGCAAAATCACTACTGATTGGCTTGGTTATTTTGGCGACCTCCGCGCTGTTTGTTCCTGTCAGCATTGCGCATCCGTTTTGGATGTTGCTGTTCTTGGTGCTCACGGCAATCACATTTTCACTGTTCGGATTTATTATTGGTCTGTGGGCGGATGGTTTTGAAAAACTGCAAATCATTCCCTTGCTGATCATTACACCGCTCACATTTCTTGGCGGTAGTTTTTATTCGATCAGCGTATTGCCACCGATCTGGCAGACGATTTCTTATTTCAATCCCGTGGTCTATTTGATCAGCGGCTTCCGTTGGAGCTTCTATGAAGTCAGCGATGTGAGTGTTGGTCTTAGCCTTGCTATGACATTCTTGTTTCTAGCAATTTGCCTTAGCATTGTGGTGTGGATTTTCAAAACCGGTTACCGCTTGAAGAACTAGAATATTGTCCTGATCCCTGCCTTCTTGGGGAGGGTGGCACGAAGTGACGGGCGGGCTGGCGGCGGCTTAAAATTTAAACACCAGTCCCCACCCCCGGCTGCGCCGGACCCTCCCCGCACGCGGCGAGGGATTAAGGAAAACTTAACCGACTTGTCCACGATGGCGTAAGAACTGATCAGCGAGCACGATTGCTAACATGGCTTCGGCGACGGGAACGCCTCTGATGCCAACGCAAGGGTCATGGCGGCCTTTGGTGATGACATCGACTTCTTCGCCTTGAGCTGTGATGCTGCGCTTTGGATTTAGGATTGATGAGGTTGGTTTAATGGCGATGCGCACGACAATATCTTGGCCCGACGAAATGCCGCCAAGAATGCCGCCCGCATGATTTGAGAGGAATGCGGGCTTGCCATCCACAATGCGAATTTCATCTGCATTTTCTTCGCCGGTGAATGATGCGGCTGCAAAGCCTGCACCAATTTCAACGCCTTTGGCAGCATTGATGCTCATCATAGCGGAGGCAATTTCCTGATCCATTTTGCCGTACAATGGAGCGCCCCAGCCAGCGGGAACACCGGACGCCACTACCTCTAAAACCGCACCGCAAGACGAGCCGGATTTTCGGATGCCGTCCAAATAGGTTTCATAAAACGCAGCGGCTTTTGCATCGGGGCAGAAGAACGGGTTGTTGTTGACCTCATCCCAATTCCAATTTACGCGGTCAATTTTATGCGGACCCATTTGAACGAGCGCACCGCGGATCGTAACACTGGGCGTAATTTTACGTGCAATTGCGCCAGCCGCCACACGCGCGGCCGTTTCACGCGCTGAAGACCTTCCGCCGCCACGATAATCCCTCACACCGTATTTTTCCTGATAAGTGAAGTCCGCATGGCCGGGGCGAAACTTATCGCGGATTTCGGAATAATCTTTCGAGCGCTGATCAACATTTTCAATCAGCAGCATGATTGGCGTTCCTGTGGTCACCGGCCCACCGGTGCGATCGTCTTCGAAGACACCGGACAGAATTTTCACTTCATCGGGTTCGCGGCGTTGCGTGGTGAAGCGATTTTGTCCGGGTTTCCGCTTATCCAAAAAGGCTTGAATGTCGGCAGGTGTGAGCGCAATTCCGGGCGGGCAACCATCAACCACGCAGCCAAGCGCTGGCCCGTGGCTTTCCCCAAAAGTTGTCATGCGAAACATATGGCCGAAGGTGTTGTGTGACATAGTCTCTCTTCTAAGCGGGCAAAGGGCTGCCGTCAAACCACTCAGCTTTGCCATTTTCAATTTGGCAAAACCGACCCTGCGGCATGCGGATCGTCATCAGCTCTTCAACGCGCATATTGCAGAGGTGGCCAATCAAGCAGCGACCAATGGCACCATGCGCCACAACAACCGTTGGCTCATCCACGCCCTTTAACCATTGGGCGATGCGGGTTTGGCCATCGGCATAGCTTTCGCCACCTTGCGGGCGCCAATTATAGCGGGTTTCATGGTCGGCAGGATAAAGTGGAGAGGCCTTCAATTCCCAAAACGGCTTTCCCTCCCACACGCCGAAGCCCAACTCTTTCACATCCGGCGAAATCGCAACATGGTGTTCGGATAGCGCTAAAGCATCCGCGATATGGGCCATGGTTTGCCGGGTGCGGATCATGGGGCTTACAGCAAAGCGACAATCTTTCGTCACATCTGCATGCGCCACAAATGCGCGGGCCACAGACTTTGCTTGCTCATGTCCCGTCTCGTTCAGCGCAATGTCAGTCCAGCCTTGAATGACGCCTTGCCGGTTCCAATCGGTTTCGCCGTGGCGGACAAAATAAATCGGTGGCATCGCGCTTAGTCCTCGGTGGGGGCAACGCTCATATCGGGCGCGGTTGGGTTTTTCATGCCAACGACATGATAGCCTGAATCCACGTGATGAATTTCGCCGGTTACACCGCGCGAAAGATCAGACAATAAATAGAATGCGCTATCGCCAACTTCTTCCGTGGTTACAGTGCGGCGCAGTGGCGAATTATATTCGTTCCATTTCAGAATATAGCGGAAGTCGGAAATGCCCGCCGCGGCCAGCGTCTTGATGGGGCCTGCCGAAATCGCATTAACGCGGATATTCTTGGGGCCAAGGTCGGCTGCCATGTAACGTACAGACGCTTCGAGGGCTGCCTTGGCCACGCCCATCACATTGTAATTTGGCATCCATTTTTCAGCGCCGTAATAGGTGAGCGTGAGCAATGAGCCGCCATCTGTCATCAGTTTTTCGGCGCGCTGGGCGACCGCTGTGAAGCTATAGCAAGAGATGAACATGGTGTTGGTAAAGTTCGCAGCGGAGGTATCAACATAGCGGCCTTCGAGTTCGTTCTTATCCGAGAAGCCAATGGCATGAACCAAGAAGTCAAGCTTGCCCCATTCCTTTTGCAGGAGCGCAAAGGTTTCATCGATGGAGTTCATATCGCTCACATCGCAGGGGATGACAATTTTTGATCCGATTTCGGCTGCAAGTGGTTCCACACGTTTTTTAACTGCGTCGCCCTGATAGGTGAATGCGAGTTCCGCGCCATGCCGCGCGCAGGCCTGTGCAATGCCCCAAGCAATCGAGCGATTATTGGCAACACCCATGATAAGCCCGCGTTTGCCCGCCATCAAACCCTTGTTATCGCTCATGATTATTCCCGTCTAAATGCGCCCGTAGCCGGACCGTGTTTTGTTATGGGGCTATTTGACACAAAGTGGGCGTGATTGGAAGGGTAGCGGCAAGCTTCACTTCTCCAGCCCCTTAGCTGGAGAAGGTGGATCGCGCTTCTTACTTAGCGCGAGACGGATGAGGAGCCTTTGGCACATGCGATGGAGGTTATTGAAGAGATAACATGATTAATTGCATTTCTCCCCATTCGGCAAATCTGGCTGGCAACCCTTCGAGGCTCCGCTCCGCTTCGCACCTCAGGGTGAGGTAATTTTTTATTTCCCCTCACCCTGAGGTGCCCACGCAGTGGGCCTCGAAGGGCTGGTGGCCACGCATGCGGAAGAATGAAATTAAATTAAGCTGGCTTCTCTCCTGTTCAGGCTATGCCGTATGAATTCACATAGAGGGCTGCGGTGTTGAGTTTGATGTCGGGGTTGCGGCGTTGATTGGAAAATTAATGGGAAGCGTCCTGCATAATTCGATACTGGAAAATCAAAGGGTAGCGTCCCGTATAATTCTAAAGGGTAGCGTCCCGTATAATTCTATAATTCTAGACTCAACAATCAATCCGAAATCAAAGGGAAATCAAAGGGGACGCTTCCCTTTTCCTCTCCCCAAAATCATCACGCCGCCTTAAGCGCCTTTACGTGAAAATCAAAGGGGACGCTTCCCTTTTCCTCTCCCCACAATCATCACGCCGCCTTAAGCGCCTTTACATGGCTCACATCAACTTCGCGCTCAGCGTGCCACGCGTCGTAGGCGGCTTGCATGTGCAGCCATGTGCCAACGCCGCCACCGAACATCTTGCCGATCAAGGCGGCAACATTCGGAGACAGTGGTTTCCTCTCAGCCAAAATATCATAAAGATGCTGGCGCGAAATTCCTAAGCGCTGCGCAATTTCGACCTTTGACATTTTAAAGTCATCAAGAATGTCGACCAAAACAGCACCGGGATGCGAAGGGCAACGGTTAGGATTGCGAACGGCTTTATATGTCGGCATTGGCATTTCCTTCAATGATACTGTTCAAGGTCTACTTGATAGACATGACCTTCTAAAAATTCAAACGTGATACACCAAGGGCCATTGATGTGAATCGTATAACGCGTTGGTTTGAAGCCACGTAACGCGTGAAAATCATAACCTTCAATTGCAAGACCTTCGAGTGATGAAGCTTGATCCAAAGTGTCAAGACGAAGCAAAATTCTTTTGTGCAATCGAACATCGATCTTTGACTTGCCAATGGCAAATAAATTTGCAAGTTCTTTACTTCTGAACGTCTTTATCACAAGTGATTGTGTAAGTTATTTGCTGACGCTTGTCAACAAAATGCTTGCACGACTATGACTATCGTGTGAAAAAGGGAACGCTACCCTTTGTTTTGCAAAACGTCAGGTTGGACTGGGTTTTTTGGTGGGAAGAAGGGCGATGCTTGGGAGTCAAAGGCGACGCTTCCCTTCCCCTCTCCCACATTCATCACGCGGCTTTAAGCGCCTTTACGTGGCCCACATCGACTTCCCGCTCAGCGTGCCGAGCGTCATAAGCGGCTTGCATGTGCAGCCAAGTGCCATTGAAGTTTGGTATTACCTCCCCGTTGTTTCCAGCTTTTCTGCCAACCAAGTCTTGATCAGCGACTGGTAGGGCACGTCTCTTTTATTGGCGGCGATTTTGATCCGTTCCAACAGGCCGTTGGGCAGGCGGAGCGAGATGGCGGTGGCGCTGGGTTTAAGGTTTGGCAGGCGCACGCTTTCGGCCTTGCTCCAATCGACATGCGTTGTGGAGTTATTCGCTTCCCAATAAGCGCGTTCTTCAGCTTCCGACTTGAATGCAACTGCTGCCTTAATTTTATTTTTCATAATATTCGCGCTCCTTACGGCTCATGTTACGGGCCGAAATAATCCTGATGAGTGTTGCCTGTTGCCGCAACGTGAAAGTGGCATGAAGTTTTCGGCCTTCATCTGTTTTTCCCAATGCATGCAGTCGCGTTTCAACGGCGCTATGCGTGACATCAGGAACGACCAGCAATGGCTCGTTGAAAAACAACTGCTCGGCTTCGGCTTGGCTTACATCATGCTTGTCAGCACTTTTGCGGGCATTGCCTTCGTCCCATTCAAAACCAGTGATCCGATGCCAGTCTATCATTTGTGTATATTATCATAATATACACAAACTGCAAGAGGCCTTCATCGATCTTTGGCCACCTTCTCCCAAGTATAGTGACGCGGGGCAAGGCTTAGGATAAGTTTGAGAAAAGAGGACGTTACCCACTGTTTGACAAAAACCTAGGCTGGAGTGGTTTTTGGTGGAAAGAAGGGCGATTTTTTTGCGCTAGCAGTTCGCTTGCGCGCATTTTTATGTTGATTAAGTTCATGTTTTGTTCTAGTGCGAGATTGGAAAGGAAAATGCTCCTGTGGACTGGAACCGCGCTATTGAAATCAACCGAATTGCACTGACCCGCATTGTGGGGGAGCTTTTTGCCATGTTGGGCGTGGTGAGTGGGTTGACGTTACAGCGCATGTTGCGTCCGGCAGAGTCGGCGTTGCGGCGCTTGATTGTGATCGCGGCGCATGGGCTGGTGGCGAGACATCTTGCAACTCGCCCGATGACGAAAGGACTTGTCATCGAAACCAAAGGCACAGGACTAAAGTCTTTTCAGCTTTTTGATACGCGAAAAGTTTTCGGCTTCATCACACCGCAAAACCCGCTCATCGTGATGGTCAAAACCCACACCAGCAATCCGTTCAATCCCTTTGATCAGATGTATTGGCGACACGTCCCAAAAACCAAGAACCCTGCAGAAAACCTCTCCCGACGTCTCACCGCCATCAAACACGCCCTTGAAACCATCCCGCAGCAAGCCATGCGTATGGTTCGCTGGCAAGCCAAGCGCGAGGCGATGACGAACCCCAAATTTACGTCCCCATTGCGCCCCGGTCGCCCACCCGGCCACCACACCAAACCGATCATGGAAATCGATTACATCCTCAAAGAATGCCATGGTTTGGCATGGGATATTGGATACAGAAATTCATCCTAAAGCAACGACGCCTTCAGAGGTGCCCTACCCCACCACGCGCCAGCGGCCGTTACTTCCTTGGCAGGCGGTGCCTTCGACGAGTTCGGGCTCGCCGTCGACCCAAATCGTATGATCAAATTCGCGGCACAGGCGGCTATTGCGTTCATAAGAGCGGCGCATTTTGAATTGCCCGCGATGGCCAGAGCGTGGATTTTCCCAAGCAGCGGTTCGGCCGGAACGGAATGAACGATCAGCTGCACTATAAGCATAGCGCCGATCTTCTTCATCCAAATCACGACCCACATTGCCTCCGATTACAGCACCTAATGCGGCACCTAAAATGGTGGCTCCCGCATCGCCATCGCCAATCGCGTTACCTATAATGCCGCCAGTGACACCGCCGATAATGGCGCCATTTTGTTCGCGGGGTCCGGCATATTGCGAACAGCCCATTAAAACTAAACTCGTCAATGCAATTGCTGCATAGCTCTTCATCATCATATCATTTCCCCCACGACTTGTAAGCCGTTTTGGTTTAACCGTCGTATCAACGTTAAAATAAACTCGTGGCAAGAAGTGGGATGAATTGTGGAGAGACTGGGGCCGCGCCAGAACTCTTTATGGAATGGTAAATGCAATGGCTTTGAAAGATATGTCGATTTTAACCGCGTCCTACGGTTTTACCGAGCGCAGTGATCCGTTTGAATTGTTTCAGGAGTGGCTGGACGAAGCCACGAAATCTGAACCCAATGACCCCAATGGCATGGCGCTTTCGACCGTCGATGAAGAAGGCCTGCCAAACGTTCGCATGGTTTTGATGAAGGATTTTGACACCAAAGGCTTTGTGTTTTACACAAATTATGAAAGCCAAAAGGGTCAGGAAATTTTAGGCTCTATGAAAGCTGCCGTGTTGTTTCATTGGAAATCCTTGCGCCGTCAGGTTCGGGTGCGCGGGATTGTGGAACAAGTGACAGATGCAGAAGCCGATGCTTATTTTAATTCCAGGCCTCGCGATAGCCGGATCGGCGCTTGGGCGTCGCAGCAATCGCGCGAACTTGAGGGGCGCTTTGCGCTAGAAGCTTCGGTTGCGATGTTTGCCGCGAAATATGCGATAGGCGATGTTCCCCGACCTCCGCATTGGTCGGGATTTCGCATTAAGCCGTTGAGCATCGAATTCTGGCATGATCGCCCATTCCGCCTGCATGACCGCGTCGTGTTCCGCCGCGCCGAAACGACTGGCAGTTGGAACAAGGCTAAGTTATATCCGTGAGATCATGACACAAACTTCCGATACTGAACGTAAAACTCTGATCCTTACCGGCGCATCGCGCGGGATTGGCCATGCCACTGTGAAGCGCTTTTCGACGGCGGGATGGCGGGTGATTTCTTGCTCGCGGCATCCTTTCCCAGAGGATTGCCCGTGGGACGCTGGACCAGAAGATCATATTCAGGTTGATCTTGCCGATTCAATTGACACTGCAAAAGCTATTTTGCGCATGAAAGAAAAACTGAAAGAACAGGGCAGTAAATTGCATGCACTGGTGAATAATGCGGCGATCAGTCCGAAGAAACCGGCCGGTGCGCGGCTCAACACCATTGAGACCAACGAGTCAGATTGGAAGACAGTTTTTCAAGTTAATTTCTTTGCACCCATCATGCTGGCGCGCGGGCTCATTGATGAGCTCGAAGCGGCAAAAGGGGCTGTGGTCAATGTGACGTCGATTGCAGGAACGCGGGTGCATCCATTTGCCGGTGCGGCGTATTCAACTTCAAAAGCTGCCTTGGCTTCTCTCACCCGCGAAATGGCAGCGGATTTTGGTCCGCGTGGCGTGCGCGTGAATTCGATTTCGCCGGGAGAAATTGAAACCTCAATTCTCTCGCCCGGCACTGAAAAAATTATCCCACAGATTCCGCAGCGGCGTTTAGGCCAACCGGAAGAAGTGGCGCGGGCCATTTATTTTCTGTGTACGGATAGTTCAAGTTATGTGACCGGCGCTGAACTCCATATCAATGGCGGTCAACATGTCTAATAACACGCCCTCGATCCGCACAATTATTGCCCAAGCAGGGCATTATATTGATGAAGTCACGGGGGCTGTCGTTCCTGCAATTCAACCTTCAACGACCTTCGCGCGGCGTGAAGACTATAGCCTTTATGGACAGTATATTTATTCGCGCAATGGTTCGCCGACGGTCACGCACGCTGAGAGTTTAATCTGCGCTTTGGAGAGTGGTTTTGAGTCCAGATTGTTTGCCTCAGGAATGGCGGCAGCCACGGCACTGATTGAAACCGTTGCTACGGGTCAGCGTATTGCAGCACCAACCGTGATGTATCATGGTGTTAAAAATTGGCTGCTGCGTCAGCAAGCGATGCGCGGAATTCACATTGATTTTTTTGATGCCAGCAAGCCAGAAACAATTGCTTCTACGATCCATAAAGATCAAACGGCTTTGGTGTGGATTGAAACCCCGGTGAACCCGACATGGGATGTGATTGATATTCGGGCGACCGCTGCTCTCGCCCATAAAGCTGGCGCTATGCTAGTGGTGGACGCCACTTGTGCGCCGCCAGTGATTACAAAACCACTTAGCTTGGGAGCGGATTTTTCGTTTCATTCAGCGACAAAATATCTCAATGGCCATAGCGATGTAACGGCTGGTGTGCTCACGGCGCGCGAAACAAGCCCGCGCTGGGAATTGTTGAAATCAACACAAGTTGGTTTGGGCGCAACGCTTGGAGCATTCGAGGCGTTTCTATTAATTCGCGGGCTTCGCACCTTGTTTTTGCGGGTTGAGCAGGCTTCAAAAAATGCTTTGGCGCTCGCGCAGTATTTTGAAAAACACCCAAAATTGGCAGCTGTACTTTATCCGGGTTTGCCATCTCATCCCGGCCACAAAATTGCACGTTCGCAAATGGTCGGTGGCTTTGGTGGGATGTTGTCTATTCTTGTCAAAGCCAATGAAGCCGAAACGCGCCGCGTCGCTGGCGCTCTCAAAGTTTTTACGCCGGCCACTTCGCTTGGTGGCGTCGAAAGCCTTGCGGAACATCGCAAATCAGTTGAAGGGCCAAATTCAATTGTACCCGAAAACCTCATTCGGTTTTCAGTAGGGATTGAAGATGTGGCGGACTTGATTGCCGATTTAGAACAGGCGCTGACTACGGTTTAACAGGAAGCGTTTTTCCGGGGTTCATGATGTTTTTGGGATCAAATAATGTTTTGATGCTTTGCATCATTTGCAATTCTACGGCGGATTTTATGTTGGGCATTTCATCGCGCTTCAATTGACCGATGCCGTGCTCAGCGCTGATGGAACCGCCAAGTTTTAGAACCTCAGCAAAAACCACTGCATTCACGTTATGCCATTGATCAAGAAATTTTTGCTTTGGCATGCCAAGGGGCTGCGTCACATTAAAATGCATATTGCCATCGCCCATATGACCAAAGGACATGACGCGCGCACCCGGCATAAATACTTCTACCGCAAGCGTTGCATCGGCAATAAATTCAGGCAGCTTTGAGACTGGAACAGACACATCATGCTTGATTGATCCCCCTTCATGGCGCTGGGATTCTGGCATCTTTTCACGGATATCCCAGAGCTCTTGGCGCTGCGCACCTGACTGCGCCACAGTCGCATCCGTCACCCAACCCTGCTCTATTGCACGTTCTAAAATCTGCATGAGGCAGCCATCGGGAGCATCGGCGAGTTCAGTTAGCACGTACCAAGGAGAACTGGTTTCGAGTGGCAAGCGCACGCCCATATGTTTCACCGTAAAGCCCATAGCAATTTCAGGCATAAGTTCAAACGCAATCGTGCGATTGCCACTGTCTTCGCGTAGTAACGCAAGAAAATCTACAGCGGCTTTTGGCGAAGGAACTGCAATAAATGCGGTCTGATAATTGCGGGGTTTAGGATAAAGCTTCAACACAGCAGCGGTGATAATCCCGAGGGTTCCCTCTGCGCCTATGAAGAGATTTTTGAGATCATAACCTGTGTTGTCCTTGCGAAGCTTGCGCAAGCCATTCCATATGCGGCCATCGGGTAAAACGACTTCTAACCCGAGGCAGAGATCGCGCGTGTTGCCATAGGCCAAGACATTGAGGCCGCCCGCATTGGTCGACAGATTTCCGCCAATCCGGCATGAGCCTTCGGAAGCTAGACTCAAGGGGAACAAGCGGTCAACATTGTCGGCTGCATCTTGCACCGATTTCAGAGTTGCCCCCGCTTCCACTGTCATAGTGAAATCATTGGCGTCTACTTCTAAAATCTTGGTCATGCGGTCGAGCGAGAGCAGTATTTCTGTGCCGTTGGCATTCGGAATTTGGCCGCCCACTAATCCGGTGTTGCCGGATTGGGGAACTATGGCGGTATTGGTTTCATAAGCAATCCCCAATATCTCGGACACTTCTTGCGTGCTGCCGGGACGCAAAACGACGGGTGATTTCCCAACCCAGAGATCGCGCCATTCTTTCATGTAGCCGGCCATTTCAACCTGCGATGTGATGGCGTTTTTTTTGCCGACAATGGCAATGAGACGGGCGATTGTGTCAGCAGTTGGCGTCATTTTAAAACATTTCTTGGTGCTGCAGCGCGACGTAAGCGGTCGTTGATTGCTTCGCCGAGACCATAGTTTGGAATTGGCGCTACGGCAATTTTGGCGGGTGTATTGGCGTCTATTTTATGAAGCAAGCGAAACAAATTGGCGGCGGCTTCAGTCAGGTCACCACTGGTTGAGAATGAATGAGGTCCAAATTGTATCGCACCGAATCCGATGAATATTTCATCCCCATACGGATAATCTGCATTGAGACGCAGTGAAGCATTTGGCGCGTAATGGCTTTCCAATTGGCCGGGCGCATGAAGAACAGCCTGCCCGTTTGAAACACTGATTTCAAATCCAAGAACTTCAGATAATTTCTCACGCGAAATACCACCAGAGCGTAACACCTTGGGTTCATCGTCCAGAAAACTTACAATCGTAGATTCCAAACCAACCCGGCAATCACCGCCATCAAGCACCATGGCAATGCGGTCGCCTAGCTGCGCTTTGACATGGGCCGCCGATGTTGGGCTCATACGACCAGAAATATTCGCACTTGGTGCGACCACGGGCCGATCCACTTTACGCAATAATTCTAGCGCTATGGGGTGATCGGGCACACGAATGGCGATACTTGAGAGACCAGCAGACGCCAGCAGCGAGACAGGACAATGTGCCGATCGCTCAACAACAATTGTCAGCGGACCCGGCCAAAATGCTTTTGCCAATTTTTGCGCAGGTTCCGAAAACTGCCCCAAAACAAAGGCCGCATTAATATCGGCAACATGAGAAATCAGTGGATTAAAACTTGGTCTACCCTTGGCAGCATAGATTGCGGCCACGGCATGATCTAACGTTGCGTCCGCGCCAAGGCCATAGACAGTCTCGGTTGGAAACGCGACCAATTGGCCCGCTTTTAAAGCCCTCGCTGCGATAGCAATATCATTTTTATCAATCATGTTGCCGTAGCTATAGCAGGCTCGTGATTTTCCGGCTACCACAGCGTCATGAAAACAATGTTCTTCTCGCACCCCGCAAGTTTAGATCACGTAACCCCTGAAGGTCACCCCGAACGGGCAGACCGGATGCGGGCGGTTTCCCGCGTGGTTGATACGCCACATTTTCGTGAACTGATCCGCATGGACGCTCCCTTGGGGCGGATGGAAGATATTCTGCGCTGCCATACTGAAGATCATTATCGCTTCGTAACGTCGCTATCGCCAGAGAGCGGAGTTGAATATCTTGATCCTGATACCGTTATGTCGCCGGGTTCTTTGGAGGCGGCATTGCGCGCTGTTGGAGCGGCAACTGCGGCAGTAGACGCTGTTTTCAAAGGCGAAGCTGACAATGCGTTTTGCGCCACACGGCCACCAGGTCATCATGCTGAGCGGGGGCGACCCATGGGGTTTTGTTTGTTCAACCAAGTGGCAATCGCTGCACATTATGCCAGAGATCGGTATGACGCAGAGCGCGTGGCGGTGGTAGATTTCGACGTGCATCATGGCAACGGAACGCAAGATATTTTCTGGTCTGATCCCGATCTATTTTACGGTTCAACCCATCAAATGCCATTGTTTCCCGGAACGGGCGAGGCAAGCGAAACCGGCATGGGAAATATATTTAATGCGCCATTGCGGGCGGGCGATGGCAGTGCAGAATTTCGCGAGGCCATGCGCTCGGTTATACTCCCAGCACTTGATGTTTTTGCACCGGATTTGATTTTAATTTCAGCGGGCTTTGACGCCCATCACCGCGATCCATTGGGAAGCTTGCAATTATATGAAGAAGATTTTGCGTGGATTACGTTAGAGCTTATGGGGTTTGCTGATAATCATTGCGAGGGCCGCGTTGTATCTGTGCTTGAGGGCGGCTATGATTTGCAAGGCTTGGCGGCTTCGACTGGAATTCATATTCAGGCGCTGATGCATGGGTCTGGCGAGCCTGAACCGGACGATGATTTTGATGAAGACGACGAGGATTTGTTTTGATGACTGACACTGTAAACGCCGATGTTGCTGCACTCTCATTTGAAACTGCTTTGGCAGCGCTCGAAGAAATTGTAGCCAAGCTCGAAACCGGCAAAGTAGACCTCGAGGAATCTATTCGGATTTACACCCGCGGCGAAGCTCTGAAAAAACACTGCGAAGCTAAACTCAAAGATGCAGAAGCCCGGATCGAAAAAATCACATTGCGGCCGGACGGAACGCCATCAGGAACCGTACCATTGGATGTCGAATGAGCAGGCTTCGTCTTGATGAAGTGCTGATCACGCGGGGGTTTTATGCCTCACGGTCACGCGCGCGCGATGCGGTTTTGCGCGGCACGGTGAAGGTTGATGGCGTTGTGGCGGCAAAGCCCGCACAAGGTTGTGCGCATGATGCAAAAATTGAAATCGTTGATGAAGCGCAAAAATACGTCTCGCGGGCGGCGTTAAAATTAAAACACGCGCTGGAACATTTTAAAATTGATGTGACCGGTTTGAATGGCCTTGACCTTGGCGCGTCCACCGGCGGCTTCACTCAAGTTTTGCTGGAAAATGGTGCGGCACATGTCACTGCCGTAGACGTCGGTCATGGACAATTTGTAGAGTGGCTTAAAGGGCGAAACCGCGTGACCTCTCATGAGGGACTAAATTCGCGTGATCTCACAGCAGAACATTTGGAGCATGCGATTGGGATCATCGTTTGCGATGTGAGTTTTATATCTCTGAAACTCGCCCTGCCCGCTGCCCTTGATTTGGTTAAAAGCGGTACGCACCTTGTGGCCCTGATCAAACCGCAATTTGAAGTTGGCCGCGAAGCTTTAGGGCGTGGCGGATTGGTAACCGACCCTGACGAGCATATTCGCGTTTGCGCTGAAATCGAAATCTTCCTCAGCGATGAAGGCTGGAAAATTATCGGCCTAACACCAGCCGCGATTGAAGGCGGAGATGGCAACAAGGAATTCTTGGTCGCCGCTGTAAAAAAATAGTCGGATTCCGATTGCCCAAGGCATATGAATAGCGGTAATCTCGTTCAATACAAAATCAGGAGACGTCCCATGAATGCACCCGTCACATCAGCCGCACCCGGAATGAATAAGCATTGGGTCGAGCGGCGCGCTAAGGCGGTTTCGCGCGGGATTGGCATGGGGGCTGCTGTGATGGCGGCTAAGGCTGAGAATTCTGAGATTTGGGATATTGAAGGCAATCGCTATGTGGATTTTGGCGGCGGCATTGCCGTGGTCAATACCGGCCATCGCCATCCGATGGTGATGAAACGGGTTTATGAGCAGCTCGAAAAATTCACCCACACTTGCGCCATGGTGATGCCTTATGAGCCCTTCATTGAAGTCTGCGAAAAGCTCAATGCGGTAGCACCGATTTCCGGCGATAAGAAAGCAGCATTGGTGACCACCGGTGCCGAGGCCGTCGAAAACGCGATCAAATATGCGCGCGCTTATACGGGGCGCTCTGATGTGATTGCATTTCATGGCGGCTTCCATGGGCGGACACTTTTGGGCATGGCGCTGACTGGGAAAGTAATGCCTTACAAAGCAAAGTTCGGTCCGATGCCTGCTGGTATTTGGCATGTGCCGTTTCCGGTGGCGCATAAGGGAATTACGGTTGAAGATTCTATCCACGCTATTGAATGGCTGTTCAAAGCCGACGTAGAGCCATCGCGTGTGGCGGCCATTATCATTGAACCGGTGCAAGGCGAAGGTGGATTTTACATTGCACCAAAAGAACTCATGGTGCGCTTGCGGAAGCTCTGCGATGAGCATGGCATTTTGCTCATTGCCGATGAAATTCAGTCAGGCTTTGGCCGCACTGGCAAATGGTTTGCCATGGAGCACTATGGTGTTGAGCCAGATTTAATCACGGTGGCAAAGTCGCTGGCTGGCGGCTTTCCGTTGGCTGGTGTTATTGGTCGTGCAGCTATTATGGATGCGCCAGATCCCGGCGGCATTGGCGGAACTTATGCTGGAAACCCAGTTGCCTGTGCTGCGGCACTGGGCGTTTTTGATGCATTTGAATCAGAAGATTTGATGGGCATGGCAAACCGTCAGGGTGAAATGATCCTGAAGCGCTTGAACAGCATCAAGGCCAAGAAAAAAGGCATGCCAATTGGCGATGTGCGCGGCCTTGGGGCGATGTGTGCCTTTGAATTGGTGACCGAGCATGGCGGCTCAAAGCCTGATGCAGGTGGCGCTAAGGCGCTCGCTGCGAAATGCTTGGAGCGTGGATTATTGATCCTGACCTGCGGTGTTTACGCCGATACGGTTCGTGTACTGACACCTTTGACAGCGTCGGAAATGATCATCACCGAAGGATTAGATATTCTTGAGGCCGCACTTTTGGGGAATTGAGGGATGAGCAAACAGTAGTCATTGCGTTAGATGCGGCAACAAAACAGGCCTCGAGCCTAATCTCTAAACGCGAGGCCTGTGAAAACTCCTAAGTTGCGACCAACTAATCTTGACTCCATAAACGCAAGCCACTCACCATGTCTTGAATATGTTTGAAATCGCCATCTGTCGATAGCAACGTCAATTCATGACGAACGCAGAGTTGCGCGATGAGGGCGTCAATGGTTCCAGTCTGAACGCCAGACCTTCGACATTGATTGCGTAAGGCGGCAGCTTCTATATAATCTTGACGATCAGGCACAATTAACGGCAGACTGCGAAAGCGCTCAATGATGGCCTCCGATGCTTTAGGGCCAGAGAAACCTTGCAACAATTCTTGCAATACACATCCTGTGGTCGCTAACGACTGCCCCGTTTCTAAGGCATGCTTCAAAGCTGAAACCTCCGGAATATCCGGAACTGTATCGCGGCGCAGAGCAAGTGACCACACTGTAGTGTCGACAAACAAAGTCACGATCGCGAGCGCCCAGCCTTATGATCATAGCTATCGTCCCATTCGAGACTGCCCATCAAATCCAGAATTTTTTTCTGGCTGCGCCGCGCAACAAATTCTTCGAGTGCCAATGTTACGGCAGCTTTCTTTGTGCTCTTGCCACTTAGTTTCAAAGCGCGCTCAAGTAATTTTGGGTCAAGTGCTAGATTAGTTGCCATATGTGTGAACCTCTACACATTGGTTAACACATTTAACAAGATTGCGCAATATTGCGGATAAGGCTACAAATTCATCATGCTCATCCTTGCAATTCTTGCCATCCTCGCTTTCATCGCTCTCATCTTTGGTCCTCGGATGTGGATCAATGCGGCGATGACGCGGCATGGGGTGGAGCGGGTGGATTTTCCGGGAACGGGGGCGGAGCTGGCGCGGCATTTGCTGGATCAAGCGGGCTTACAAAATGTCAAAGTTGAGCGGGTTTTGGATGGCGATCACTATTCGCCGATAGATAAAGCGGTGCGTCTATCCGAAAAAAACTATGACGGAAAATCCGTAACCGCTGTTGCCGTGGCGGCGCATGAGGTTTCTCATGCGGTGCAGGATCGCGATGGTTATACGCCTCTGCGCTGGCGGCAGAAGTTGATTGGCACGTCGATCATCATAGAGCGCACAGGGAGTATTTTGCTGATGGCAACGCCATTGGTTTTTGCGTTAGTGCGTTCGCCCGTGGTGCTGGTCGCCGAGGTGGTGATCGCGCTTGGTATTTTAGCATCGACCGTCGTTATTCATCTGGTGACGTTGCCCACGGAATTTGACGCCAGCTTCAAAAAAGCCTTGCCCGTCTTGACCCATTTTTTGGCCCCCGAAGATATGCCAGCAGCGCGGCAGGTTTTGAAAGCAGCGGCATTCACCTATGTGGCAAATGCGTTGATCAGCTTGATCAATGTCGGTCGATGGTTTCGGATCTTGCGGTTTTAGAACAAGCTCATTTGCGGCTTTGGTTTTGGCGGTGGAGAATTTCGGGCGATTATTGTCGGCTCGTAAACAAAGTCTTCGTTAGGTGCAGGTTTCAGCAAGGCATATGCGGCTTTTGCATCTTCGTAAGAATGATCGAGCCATAACTCAAAATCGCGGGGCTCAATGACGGCTGGCATACGATCATGGATTTCGGCCACGATTGTATTGGGTTCGGTTGTGATGATAGCAGCCGTTTCAATTTCGCTACCATCGGGGGCAAGCCAATGTTCCCAAATGCCAGCAAAAGCAAAAAGCCCGTCGTCGGCGCGATGAATAAATTGCGGTTGTTTTTTGCCCGGAACATCGCCTACCCATTCAAAGAATCCATCGGCGGGAATAAGGCAGCGACGACGACGAATAGCATTGCGAAAAGATGGTTTTTCGAGAATGGTTTCAGCGCGAGCATTGATCAGCGGTTTGCCTGGCTTTAGTTCTTTCACCCAAGATGGAATAAAACCCCAGCGCACTAATGCAAAATGGCGGCTCCCGCGCTCTTCCCTAACAATTGCCATCGGGCTTAAAGGGGTTACATAATTGCGCGGTGGAAAGTTCGGCATTTCGCTATAAGCAAAAAGCGATCTGGTTTCTTCAGCAGATTTTCGAAAACTATAGAGGCCACACATAGGGTGGAATTTAATGCAATGACCACTCGATCTCAATCACCAATTCTTGGTGCTTCGGCCTGTCTGTTTCGGGCGTCGAAAGTGCTCCTCATTCAGCGGGGAAAGCCACCGCGGATTGGTGCGTGGAGTCTTCCCGGCGGCCATGTCGAATGGGGCGAAACCATGCAAGCAGCGGCGACCCGTGAGCTGCAAGAAGAAACTGGACTGCTGGCGACGCTTTCGCATTTTGTTGGCATTTATGATATTTTTCGCCACGATGATGCAGGCTTGGTTGCGGCGCATTATGCCATTTCTTGTTATGGTGGCTTATATAATGGTGGGGAAGTCGCGGCCTCAAGCGATGCAATGGCGGCCCAATGGGTATCCCAAAAACACTTACAAGACTATGATTTAGCACCAAATATTTTGCACGCTATTGCCACTGCCCAAAAAATGCTGCGGGTTTGACACAAAATAGATCTCGGAAATTAACCTTCCTTTAAGGATCGCCTCGCGCCAATTGTTAACACTGCTAAGGTGGGTTTGAAGCGTTGTTCAAACGGGGGTTTGAGCTGTTCCCGCTAAGATTTTTGGTGACGAAAGAAGTTATATTTTCATGTTAAAACAAACAGATAAAACCTTAACTTCAGCCTCCCAGATGGAAGAAAAACATATCGCACTGCGTTACATCTTGGACGCTTGGGAAGAAGCGATTTATGATGGCCTTGATCCAGATTGTATCGCTACTGCTGCAATTTTTGCAGCTCTCTCCGATATGATTGAAAGCTATGGCGAAGAACCGGTTGCCGTCATGTGCGCTCGCCTGCCAGAGCGCATCCGGCTTGGCGAATTTACAGTTTCAAAAACCAAACAGTAATTCGTCAGTCGCTCGCCAAAGCAAAACGATGCCGCAGGCAATGATGATCACGCCGGTCCAATGATTGATGCGATCAATGGTTTTTGCCGAGACATGCGCTTTCAGTTTTGCAATTCCAAAACTTAGGATGAACCACCACAGTAGGCCACCTAGGGCCACGCCGAGCACCACGACAAAACTTGATGCTACTGATTTCGCGAGTTGCAAAGCGTTACTGAGACCGCTAAACAAGGCAAGGAACCCGAGGAAAGATCCGGGGTTACTGATGGTCAAAAAGAACCCCAGATAAGCGGATTTTTTATCTTGATGATCCGCTAATTGCTCTGAAGAAATATGACTGCGAACGGCAGAAAATCCGATAGCGAGTAAGGTTAGTCCAGCGATGATGAGTAAAGCTGAATGATACGTCGCCACAAATTGCTCAATAGCGCGAACGCCAGATATGGCGATGCCAGCCAGGAGCACGTCAGCCGTCAAAGCGCCCGTGCCTACAATCATTCCAGATTGCCAGCGCCGTGCGAGGCTTGCCCGTATCACCAGAAGATTAACTGGACCCAATGGAGCTGCAACAGCAAGTCCTACTGCAACCCCCGCCAATAACGTCGAAAAAATCATGCCTTAGCGCACATCAACGACAACACGGCCCCGCACTTTTCCAGCGATGATATCGGCAGCAATGCGCGGCACATCGACAAGCTTGACATGGGTTGTCAGTGTACGGAGTTTTTCGCGATCAAGGTCGCGCGCAATCCGCGCCCATGCGGCCAAGCGGCGGGGCATCGGTGTGGTAACCGAGTTCACCCCAATCAGACGCACACCGCGCAAAATAAATGGCGCAACCGACGTTGGCAAATCCATCCCTTGCGCCAGACCACATGCGGCAACGGTTCCTTCAGGATTAATCTGAGACAATACATTCGCGAGGGTCACTGAACCCACACTATCAATGGCTGCCGCATATTGGGTTTTCGCCAAGGCTTTGACCGGACCATTGAAGATTTCTCGGTTAACAATCGTTGTCGCACCAAGATCTTTCAGAAATTCGCTTTCGGAAACCCGGCCAGTTGACGCCACAACATTATAGCCAAGTTTAGCAAGAAGTGTGATGGCAACAGTGCCGACGCCGCCTGCTGCACCGGTGACCAAAACCGGACCATGCGCTGGGGTTATCCCCTGCTCTTCCAATGCCATTACGCAGAGCATGGCAGTGTATCCTGCCACACCAACCGCCATGCAATCAGCGGCACTCCAGTCTTTCGGCACGGGCACAAGCCAATCGCCGTTCACGCGCGCGACTTCGGAAAATCCGCCGTGATGCTGTTCGCCGACACCCCAACCATTGAGCACCACGCTATCGCCTACTTGCCAATTGGCATGGCTGGATTTGATCACTATGCCCGCAAAATCAATCCCTGGAATCAATGGAAATTTGCGGATGACAGGAGAAGCTCCAGTGATAGCGAGCCCGTCTTTGTAGTTGATCGATGAGTGGCTGACTGCCACGGTTACATCACCCGCCATCAGATCATCTTCGGTGAGTTTTACAAAATCAACCGTTTGTCCGGTGTCAGTTTTATTGACCTGAATTGCATTGAATGTGGTCATGGGTTTTCTCTCTGAAATGCTTGGATGAATTTGATTGGTTGACCATGCGCTTGGTCAGCGATTGCGCCATCGCGCATGCAAATGTTCCCGCGCACAATGGTGATCACAGGCCAGCCGGTTACATCGTGACCATCATAAGGTGTCCAGCCGCAGCGACTTTCAATCCAACTATTTGTGATGGTCACTTTCTTTTTAAGGTCAACGATGGTGAAGTCGGCATCATAACCTTCGGCGATGCGGCCTTTGTCAGCCAGGCCAAAAATCCGGGCTGGACCATGCGATGTGAGATCAACAAAACGCTCAATTGTAAGCCTGCCATCGGCCACATGATTGAGCATCACCGGCACAAGAGTTTGCACCCCGGGCATGCCAGATGGCGACTGCGGATAGGGTTTGGCTTTTTCTTCCAAAGTGTGCGGGGCATGGTCTGACCCTAACACATCGACAAGACCAGAATTGATCGCTGCCCATAACATTTCGCGATGGGACTTGTCCCGCACCGGCGGGTTCATCTGCAGCTTGGTGCCTAACCTTGCGTAATCATCGGCAGATAACGTGAGATGATGCGGGGTTACTTCAACTGTTGCAATGTCGCGGTTGGCAGCGAGCAGAGGTAACTCATCGGCAGTCGAAATATGAAGCACATGGATGGGTTTTCCAGCTTTGCGCGCGATACGGATAAGACGCTCCGTACACAGACGAGCAGCTTCAGCATCGCGCCATATTGGATGGCTAGATGCATCGCCCGGAATTTGAAACGACGTGCGCGCGCGCAAACGAAATTCATCTTCGCTGTGGAATGCAGAGCGCCTGGAGGTTTGCGCCAGTATAGCCGCAACACCATCATCATCTTCAACCAGCAATGAACCCGTGGACGAACCCATGAATACTTTAATGCCGGCACTGCCTTCAAGATTTTCAAGTTCAGGAATGAGGTGGGCGTTTTCGCGCGTGCCGCCCATGTAAAATGCAAAGTCGCAAAACATACGGTTTCGGGCGCGGGATATTTTGTCGGCAAGCGTTGCTGCGGTGGTGGTGAGAGGAGAGGTGTTTGGCATTTCGAACACGCCGGTGACGCCGCCCATCACGGCAGCGCGGCCACCGGTTGCTAAATCCTCTTTGTGTTCTGCGCCGGGTTCACGCAAATGCACTTGGCTATCGATGACTCCAGGTAGGATATGAAGACCAGTGCAATCAATTGTTTCGGCCGCCGCATACGAACCCAGATTGCCCAAAGCGATGATTTTGCCACCCGACACCGCAATATCAGTCACCGAAACTCCGGCATGATTGACCAGTGTGCCATTTTTGAGAATAAGGTCGAGGTAACGCACTTTGCTTTCCTTGAATTTAATAATTACCTCTCGTAAATTGGAACCATGGCCAACGCAACAGCAATGACACAAATTCCCTTCTTGCCACAGATTTGCAAAGATCGCGCGGTGATCGCCGTAAGTGGTGTCACAGCGACGGATTTTTTGCAGAATTTGCTAACGGTTGATGTTTTGGCGATTGGCAAAGGTGCAGCGGGCTATGGCGCTTTGCT
>JAYUOP010000180.1:0-3149 GCA_043760745.1 Hyphomicrobiales bacterium | reverse complement strand
TTAATTTTGCCAATGGTCCCGGTGGCTTATTTCCTGCAATAGAAAATGGCCAAACTGCAGCTGATGCAAAAGCGCCTGTAACGCGTCCTGACATTTCCGATGTGGACACGGAGTCAGTGGCCTATATGCAGCAAGCTGGCATTCCGCTGAGTTCTGAAACACATGGTGGCGAAGATGTGGCGATTTATGCTTCTGGCCCCATGGCGCATTTGTTTGGCGGCACTGTGGATGAGCAATATATATATCATGTCATGTCGGCGGCGTCTGGGTTGGGGCAGTAGAGTTACTTCATATTTTTCCGCAATCAGTCCCCCTCCATCATTCCTCCCCTGTAGAAACCTCTGCGAAAACCAGTTCGGCGGCAAAAAACCCTTCGAGGCTCACTTTGTTCGCACCTCAGGGTGAGGTAATTGATTTATTTCCCTCACCCTGAGGTGCGAGCTCTTGCGAGCCTCGAAGGCGGGGCGACAAGCTCCGACTTTTGCAGTGGAATCCCTGTAGTAGGGGAGGAATGGTTGGGCTTTTTTCTTAGTAGTGAATTTGGTTTAAGGTGCTCACACTCGAAAAAGTGATGACCCCGGCCATTTCCTCGTGCTAAGGCATGCGCCAGTTCCAAAGTTGCTGGGGGAATATTTGTCTTTTTTAAAACAATTGGGCGCTGTGTTGGCTCTCGTGTGTTCTTGTGCGGGCGCTCATGCTGATGTTCCTGCACCTTCGTGTGATCCCCATCCGGGATTAACGGCGGCTGACTTTTCGCAAAATGTCACCAATATTGATACCAATGATCAGCGTGACGGCACTGATGCATTGAAAAAACTCGGTCTGAAAACCATCATTCGTTATTATGATTGGCCAAGTGAAAACAAGCAGTGCAAAACCTTGATGCCAAAAGAGTCTGATGCCATCATCAAAGCAGGCCTCAGCATCGTTACAGTGTTTCAATATAAGGGCGAAGACCCGGAACGTTTTTTAGCACGCAGCCACGGTGCACCAGATGCAAAGCGTGCACTGGATTTAGCCGCCGCTAACGGTCAACCACCGGGATCGGCAATTTATTTCGCGGTTGATGGTGTTGATGCTGCGATGAAGGATCTGGCGTTTGAATATAGCTTGCACCGCGGTGGTTCGATGTCTCGTTCGCGCAGGTCTAGGCTTATTCGTGCCGATAGCAGTTATCGCCGCCATATCGGTCATTACGCGCGTTTTAGGCTCTATCATAAACGTTATTTTGGCAAATCTGTTGAAGCTATTGGCCCGCGTGATCTGTTGCCTTTCATTGATGATTATTTCAAAGGCGTGAATTCAGTTTTCAAGTCCCAACCTGATGGCCGTAAATTTAGGATCGGCGCCTATGGCAGCGGGCTGGTGTGTGAGCGTTTGCTGAGCGCAAAGCTAGTTGATTTTTGCTGGCTCTCGCAATCTCAGGGCTGGCCTGGCTATCAAAAATTCTACGCTAGCGGCAAATGGAGCATGGCTCAGAAGATGACAACCCGGTGCAAAATTTTGCGCTTTAAGGGTGCTGAAAAATTGAACTTTGATTTTAACAGAGTGAATTCGAAGTTCACTGATTATGGTCAATGGTCACATAAGGTGGATGCGTCTGGGGCCAAGGATGTGAAGTGCAGGCAGAATTGATTCGAATGACCATTCAGGAAGTGGCAATGCCGCCGAGCTATGAAAAGATCACTTTCAACAAATTGGATCGATGAAATTAGCGTGCTACATGGGCAGTGCCGTAACCTGCCCATGCATCCTTTGTTGTTTTTCAGAATGTGCTTTTGGCGGATTGCAAAGCAGCTCAAAATTATTTCATTGAACTGATGCCGAACATGTTCCCCTCTGTGTCCATGCACAAAGTCACCCAGCCAAATTCGCCGATTGAGAATTTCGGTCGGATGACTTTACCTCCGGCTTTCGCAACACGTGCCGCTTCTACTGCGCAGTCCTTCGCAGAAAAATAGACAATAGTGCCGCCAATCCCTGGTGAACCATGTGGCGATTTTGTCAACGCTCCGCCTGCACCATAGGCGCTCATGTCAGCAGGGAAGCTCATCATCTGATTTTCACCAGTCGGATCACCAATAGGTTCAAGCTTGCAAGCCAAAACAGTTTGGTAGAATGCTACAGCCCGATCCAGTTTGTTCACATAAATATCAAACCATCCAATTGCGTTCATCTTAGGCATCTTCAACTCCTCTTGTTTAGTTGATTGTGCCCATGACTTACCAAGTGGCAGCTAGCCAGTATTGTAGATTTCAGACATCAAACTTGCGAGAATATTGACCAGGAGTGTAGCCAGTCGCTGTACGAAACGAATGAATGAAATGGGACTGGTCGGCATAAGATAGAGATGGCTCGCCATTCAGGGATTGTTGGAGCCTTAGAACTTTGAGAAAATCGTGCGGTGCAAAGCCAGTCGTTTGTTTGAGAACGCGTTGCAGTTGGCGGGGCGACAAATTAGTTGCTTCGGCCATATCGGCAACCGAGTGAATATCATCTATGCGTTGAAATATCTTTTCTGTAACTGGGTTTGCTAAAACGAGCTTGCTTTGAACTAGGCTGTCCACAAACTGAGATAGAGTGATTTGCTTAGCCGCGAAATCTTGTCCAATCAGCTTTTGATTAAGTTCGATCAGTGGCAGATCGCCAGAATATGCATCTTGGACTAGCGCGAAGGAAACCCGCTGGCGATCACCTTGCCAAACGCCCGGAAGAAACCGAATGTTGATGAAGTGAAAACGCTGGCCAAGGTTCAGTTCCTGAGAAGATGCTCGCAACCTTGTTACACCAGCTACTTTCCGGTCTATTTGGTCGAGGACAATGTAAGTGCAAGCGTCCGGCAAGGCATGGAAGCGATAGTCCTCAGCTAGGGGAGCAAGGGTGCGAAGTTCCAAGAAGCGATGCACGATACCCCGCAAATGAGCGGGGGGTTCTGCTTCAAAAAACTCGACAGTTTCGACTTTTCTGTCTCTGCCGTTTCCTTTTGGATCGTACATCTATGCCTTGCCCACCCAATGCGCGTTTTTGGAATGCTGCAACACTCTAACGACTTGGCATTGAATGACAAGAAAGAGGTGTTCTGCGTGAGTGGCAGTATTTGAGAGGACTGCCGAATTTTCAGTACGTCGATAAAGCTGGATACGCGAACC
>JAYUOP010000179.1:0-7890 GCA_043760745.1 Hyphomicrobiales bacterium | reverse complement strand
CTTTTGTTTGTAAGCCCGCCGCCGAAACGCCATTGTCCGCATTAGCACTCGCAGAATTAGCCGAGCGCGCTGGCATTCCTGCCGGTGTGTTTTCCGTTATCACAGGCAAGGCCTCTGAAATTGGCGCTGAGATGACGGGCAACCCTATCGTCAAAGCATTGACCTTCACAGGCTCCACAGAAATCGGAAAATTGCTCATGGCGCAATGTGCCACCACGGTCAAAAAAGTGGGTCTTGAATTGGGTGGCAACGCGCCATTCATCGTGTTTGATGATGCTGACCTCGATGCCGCTGTGCAAGG
Organism: Hyphomicrobiales bacterium; assembly: GCA_043760745.1. Classification (GTDB taxonomy): domain Bacteria; phylum Pseudomonadota; class Alphaproteobacteria; order Rhizobiales; family Aestuariivirgaceae; genus Aestuariivirga. Next base: position 7,589 of record JAYUOP010000179.1, on the reverse strand, counting down.
TGCAATGATTTCAAAATACCGTAACGCTGGCCAAACCTGCGTCTGTGCCAATCGCTTGCTGGTGCAAGAAGGTGTCTACGAAGCCTTCGCCGAAAAACTCAGTGTCGCTGTTCAAAAACTCAAAGTCGGCAACGGCGTAGATGAAGGTGTGACCACTGGCCCCATGATCAACAATGCAGCCGTCAAAAAAGTCCAAGAACACATTGATGACGCTTTGAGCAAAGGCGCATCCATCATTACTGGTGGCAAAGCGCTTGGCGGTAATTTCTTCGAGCCAACATTGCTTCGCGATGTCACCACAAAAATGGCCATCGCCCGCGAGGAAACTTTTGGCCCAGTAGCGCCACTCTTCAAATTCAAAACCGAAGACGAAGCCATCGCAATGGCCAATGATACCGAATTTGGCTTGGCCTGTTATTTCTACACGCGCGATATTGGCCGGGTCTGGCGCGTCGGCGAGGCGCTTGAATATGGCATGGTTGGCATCAACGAAGGCATCATCTCAACCGCCGAAGCACCCTTTGGCGGCATGAAAGAATCAGGCTTAGGCCGCGAAGGCTCGCACCACGGCATCGAAGAATATGTCGAAATGAAATACATGTTGATGGGTGGTCTCGGAAAATGACACCTGATCAAATGAAACTGGCGGCAGCAAAAGCGGCCATTCCATACGTTAAATCTGGCATGAAGCTTGGTCTTGGAACGGGCTCTACCGCGAAGCATTTTGTTGATCTCGTTGGCGGTCTTGTGCGCGATGGTTTTGATCTTGTCTGTGTGCCGACATCAGAAGAAACCCGCCGCCAAGCCGAAAGCTTAAACATCAGATTGACCACACTTGATCAAGAACCAGTGCTTGATCTGTGTGTTGATGGGGCTGATGAAATCAATGGTAAGCTGTCCTTGATCAAGGGCGGCGGAGGCGCGCTCACCAGAGAAAAAATCGTAGCAACATCTTCGCGCCAAATGATTGTCATTGCTGATGAAACCAAACGTGTGCGCACGTTGGGGGCATTTAAACTCCCAGTTGAAATCATTCCATTTGGCGCGAGGGCCACGGCCTATAAAATTGAACGTCTCTTTGCGCACTTGAAACTCACGGGAACAATGCAAGTTCGCTTGAGAGATAAAAAGGCTTACATTACTGACAATGGCAATATGATCATTGATTGTTCTCTGGGTAAAATTTCTGATCCCGAAACACTCGCGAACCATCTCTCCGGCATTCCCGGGGTTGTAGATCATGGACTGTTTATTGGTATCGCAAAACTTGCCTTCATCGGCACAGCAAAAGGTGTGGTAAAACTCAAAGCATGACGAATTTTGATTATGATCTTTTTGTAATTGGTGCGGGTTCGGGTGGCGTCCGCGCCGCCCGCATCGCTGCAAAGCATGGCGCAAGAGTAGCTGTTGCGGAAGAGTACCGTGTTGGTGGAACCTGCGTTATTCGCGGCTGCGTTCCTAAAAAACTATTCGTTTATGCATCAAAATACGCCGAAGAATTTGAAGACGCCGTGGGTTATGGTTGGACGTCCGAGAAAGTCAGTTTTGACTGGTCCACACTGATCGAAAACAAAGACAAAGAAATTGACCGTCTCAACAAAGCTTACATCCGCAATCTCGAAGGGGCAGGCGCCGAGTTGATTTTGGAGCGCGCCACTCTTGAAAATCGCCACACCATTTTATTATCCTCAGGTCGCAAAGTTACCGCGCGATTTATTCTCATTGCCACAGGGGCTGCCCCGTTTGTTCCGCGCCATTTGCCGGGTCATGAGTTGGCAATTACATCGAATGAAGCTTTCCATCTCGATCGGTTACCGCGCCGTATTTGTATTGTTGGCGGCGGCTACATTGCCGTTGAGTTTGCAGGGATTTTCAATGGTCTCGGTGTTGAAACTATTCTCGTTTATCGTGGTGACCAAATTTTGCGCGGCTTTGATCATGATGTGCGCGCGCATGTGGCCTCTGAAATGAAAAAGAAAGGCATTGAAATTCGTGTGAACGCCGATATCAGTGCGGTTGAAAAATCAGGCGATGGTGTTCGCATCACCCTGAATGATGGCGCAGTATTCGGTGCTGGCCACATTATGTTTGCTACAGGCCGCGTGCCAAACACCCATGGCCTTGGTCTAAAAAATATTGGCCTCGACATAACCGCCCATGCTGCAATTCCAGTCGATGAATACTCGCAAACCGCTGTTGATAATGTTTATGCAGTGGGTGACGTTACCAATCGCGCTAACCTAACGCCCGTTGCTATTCGCGAAGGCCACGCTTTTGCCGACACCGTTTTCGGTGGCAAGAAAATCAAAGTTGATCATAGCTTGATCCCAACTGCCGTATTTTCCCAACCTGAAATTGGCACTGTGGGCATGACCGAAGATCAAGCCATCGCCGCAAAAATCCCTGTCGACATTTATAAAACCAGCTTCCGCCCCATGAAGCATACGCTGTCCGGTCGTGAAGAACGCATGTTGATGAAGCTTGTGGTTGATCAGTCTACGGACAAAGTTTTAGGCTGCCATATCGTGGGGCCTGATGCTGGCGAAATGGCGCAACTCCTTGGCATCTCTGTTAAGCTCGGCGCTACTAAGGCAGACTTTGATGCGACTATCGCGGTTCACCCAACTGCTGCCGAAGAGCTGGTCACCATGCGAGAAAAATGGCAGGGTTAAACCATGCGTGACCCGCGATTTGATGTTCTGTTTGAACCAATAAAACTGGGGCCGGTCACAGCGCCAAATCGTTTTTATCAAGTGCCACATTGCAGCGGCATGGGCTATGGAAACCCCAACACACTAAATGCCATGCGCGAAATAAAGGCGGAAGGTGGTTGGGGTGTGGTAAACACTGAGTACTGCTCAATTCATCCGTCGTCTGATGATTTGCCAGCCCCATTCGCCAGTCTTTGGGACGCGAACGACACACGCAATATGGCCAATATGGTCGCTCGCGTTAAGGCCCATGGCGCACTAGCCGGCGTTGAACTTTGGCATGGTGGTCAACGCGCCAGCAATCATCATTCGCGTTTGCCGTCTTGGGGCACAGCCAGCGTAATGACACAAAATTCGCCATGGCAATGTCAGGCCATGGACAAAACGGATATTAAAAATTACCGCGCTTATCATGTCGCCGCCGCCCGCCGCGCCGTGGAGGCCGGCTTCGATATCGTTTATGTTTATGCTGCACACTCATATTTGTTAGCGCAATTTCTTGATCCAGACTTGAATCAACGCATCGATGAATACGGCGGTTCTTTCGAAAATCGCAATCGTTTGTTCCGCGAGGTTGTTGAAGACACCCGCGCGATAGTTGATGGTAAGGCTGCATTAGCCACGCGCATTGAGATTTGCCATGATAATGGAGAGGGCAGGGATGAGCGCAGTCTACTGCTGCAAGCGGTGGCACCACTGATTGATTTATTCGATGTGACCGTCCCCAATTATAATCATGAAATGGGCGCATCGCGCTTCATCAAAGAAGCAAGCCTAGAAGATTACATTTCGCATGTTCGGAAGATAACCGGAAAACCTGTCGTCAGTGTTGGGCGTTTCACCAGCCCTGAAACCATGCTTTCGCAAATCAAGCGCGGTATCGTTGATCTCATTGGCGCAGCACGACCTTCGATTGCCGATCCTTTTTTGCCGAGCAAAATCAAAGAAGGACGGATGGACGATATCCGCGAATGCATTGGCTGCAATATTTGTTATGCGCATAATGAAATGGGGGTTCCCATTCGCTGCACCCAAAACCCAACGATGGGTGAAGAATGGCGCAGTGGTTGGCATCCAGAACGGGTTCCCGAAGCAACTGTGAAAGATACCGTATTAGTGATTGGTGCTGGCCCCGCAGGACTTGAAGCAACGCTAACATTCGGCAAACGCGGCTTGAATGTTATGTTAGCTGAGGCCAGCGAAATGCTCGGTGGCCGGATCAATAACGAAATTAAATTACCGGGCCTTGCCGAATGGGCGCGCGTGCGGGATTGGCGCGTCGGTCAAATTGAAAAACGACCAAACATCGAAGTTTTTCGCGCCAGCTCTATGTCGAAACAAGATGTCATGGATACAGGCGTCGACCATGTTGTAATCGCCACCGGAAGTCATTGGCGAAAAAATGGGCAAGGGCGCACGCATATCAGCGGACAAAAATCTTTTCATGACCCTCGAACCATTAGCCCCGATGAATTGCTGGCAGGTTTTCAGCCGCAGGGCCACGTTGTTATTTTCGATGATGAAAACTATTATATGGCTGCAAGCTTAGCTGAGCGTATCGCGATGCTGGGCCAGCCGGTAACTTACGTGACAACGGAGGGTATCGTAGCCGCTTGGGCGGCTTGGACAATCGAGCAAGCCCCAATGCAGACGCGCCTTTTGCAGCTTGGCGTTAAAATTATTGTCAGTAGTTCTGTGGCAGCATTAAAAGACAAAACCGCAGTGATCGAAAACATTTACGCGAACCAACAAATTGAAATTGCGTGCGATTGCTTTGTGCCCGTCACATCGCGCGAACCCAATGACGTGCTTTGGCAAGAATTACAAACTGCCAATTTAAAAAGCCTCGTCCGCATCGGCGATTGCCGCGCACCCGGTATCCTCGCGCAAGCAGTTTATGACGGTCACAAGATCGCGCGCGAATTTGGCGTGGCCGCGGAAAACATCATTCGCCGTCGTGAATTCCCGGAAGTTAATCCAATAAACTGTTTAGCACGTCAGTCAGTCGTTCTGCAACTTTGATAGGCTGATAGGGCGCCAAGGTTTGTAAACCAACAAAGCTACTATAAAAAACTTCGGCGCGATGGCGGGCTATTTCTTCAGAATAATTGGCTTCTGCGAATAGTTTTTGCACATAACCTATCCGCGCCGCGTCCACCTGTTTTAGGGCGCGGGCGGCCATTTTATCATGCAGGGACCAGCTGCGGATAGCAGGTTCGGCCGGCAGACCCCCATAATCATTATCGGCATTCGTTGTGGTTACAATTTTTGCCAGCAGCCGCAACTTATCCGCACCGAGACGACCCGAACTTTCAACAATTTCAATAATCGCTGCTGTGGCTTCAGATTGCCAAAGTCTCAGCATTTCTTTGCGGAAGGCAGGCATATCTTTGAAGTGCCAATAAAACGAACCCTTGGTGGTGTTTAGTGAGCGTGCAATCACTTCCGCTTTGAGCGCACTTTCGCCATCGCGTGTCAGAGCCTGAAAGGCAGCTTTGATCCAATCGAGTTTCGTGAGCGGTGGTTTGACTACGCGCGGCATTGCGCCTCACCATACGCTCGCGTATTGAACTAAGCAACAATTTCTGCTCTAACATACGCTACCGTATGGAAGAGGTCATGTTATGAAGTTTGCATATATTACAGCTGGAATACTCTCTTTAGCCACAGCTGCGCTGCATGTCTTTGGCGGAGGCCCGGAGTTCCATGACCCCATGTTGAAAAGTAGTGCAGATGTGCCGTTGAAGGCGATGTTTTCAATACTCTGGCATGTTGCAACTGCGATGTTTGTGTTTAATGGCGCCGCTTTGTTCTTGGTCTCGCGAAGTGCGCTAACTGCCCGCCCTATAGGGATTTTGATTTTCGCACAATTCACCGCATTTGCGATTCTGTTTCTGTGGTACGGCTACACTTATCTCGGAAGTATTTGGCCACTTTCGCAATGGCTGATTTTCGTGATTATCAATGTTGTTATCGCATTTGGATTGTTCAACAAATCTGGCTCGGAAGAGACAAAAACATGAAACCGCAAAGCTGTGACGTTCCCCTATCCGCGCGAAACGTATTGCCCGGCGCTGATTTTGCTGATGCTTTTGAAACGATAATTCAAGGCACCCCTACAGCGAAAGTGGCAGCCGTAGCAGCGCTTGGAACAGTCCCACCTTGGATCGCCAAACTCATGCAACTTCGCAATGCTATTGTCGTTCCGTTGGGGCTAAAGCCGGGCGGTAAAGACGAGGCAAAAGTTGGCCCTTTTCCAATTTTGAGTGAAAGTGAAAATCGCATTGTATTAGGTCTTGATGATCGCCATCTCGATTTCCGCATCGTCTTCGACACAGTGCAATTGTCGGATAGCGCCACCAAAGCAACACTGACGACTGTTCTCAAACGCCACAACATTTGGGGCAGGGCATACCTTGCCGTAGTGCTACCTTTTCACAAATTAATTGTACCCGCCATGCTCGCCCGCGCCAAAAACGCAGTCTAGTCCAATATCTCGAACGTTGCCTCAACCGTCTTTCCATCGTTGATTGGCAGAATGTCTTGTGGGCAGCAACTCATGGCAACAACGCAATCAAGTTCAGCCCGGAAGATCACATAGTCGTTTGGCTTGGCTTGTGAAGTTCCCCACTCAAGTGCTCCGTCTTGCCGCCATGGAATGTTCATGAACGTGTTGAGGGAGGCCGGCGTATAGGGCAGATAAATCCCAAGCTCGGCCAATCCAGCGTGCATATTGTCTTTGCAATTGTCGTGATAGCTGGTGCAACCCAAAAGCCCGTAGCGTTCATTATCGCATGGTGCGATCAATGTATCATGTCGGCCGGGCGAGGTATCCGCCTCAAGTGTGAGAATCGCACGCCGACGATTGGTCAACATTTTATCGCCAACGACGGGGTAAAGCCTGGTCCAGAACGCCCGGCATTGCTCCATGCCCATATATTCCAGCGTGTTTCCCGCCACAAATGCCCAAGTATCGACGATCTGTTTGCCGTGTGGATTCATAATCTTGATGGCTTGACCTTTATTAAGCCGTGCCGCCTTGCCCCGGCGCGCTGGTATCGTGTAAACGGTGGCCAATTGATTTTCTCCTGTTCGCGAAAGCATAAACCATACCATGACTGATAAACCCGTAAACACCGATCGTTATCGCGACACAGTTTTTTTGCCAAAAACCGAATTTGCCATGAAGGCTGGATTACCTGAGCGCGAACCCATTTTGCTCAAGCGCTGGGCCGATATGGACCTTTACAAAACCCTGCGCGAGCAAAGCCGTGGCCGCCCGCAATATGTGCTGCATGATGGTCCGCCTTACGCGAATGGCAATTTGCATATCGGGCATGCCCTCAATAAAATCTTGAAAGATATTGTGACGCGCTCCCATCAGATGGATGGTTATGATTCAAACTATGTTCCGGGTTGGGATTGCCATGGGCTTCCCATCGAATGGAAAATCGAAGAAGAATATCGCGCAGCAGGTAAGAACAAAGACGCTGTACCCATTAATGAATTCCGCAACGAATGCCGGAACTTTGCCGCTAAATGGGTGGGTATCCAAAAAGAAGAATTCCAACGTCTTGGTGTGACAGGTGATTGGGATAACCCATACCTGACCATGAATTTCAAAGCCGAATCCATCATCGCCACCGAGCTTTTAAAGTTTGCCGCCGATGGCCAGCTCTATCGCGGCTCAAAACCTGTGATGTGGAGTGTAGTGGAAAAAACCGCATTGGCTGAAGCCGAAGTTGAATATGCCGATGTCGAAGTCGATACGATTTTTGTGAAGTTTCCGGCATTGAACGATCCAACTTACGGCGGCGGTGGCCGGGTTGGAAATCTCGTTATTTGGACCACAACACCGTGGACCATTCCCGGCAATCG
>JAYUOP010000178.1:0-3155 GCA_043760745.1 Hyphomicrobiales bacterium | reverse complement strand
CCCACACGTGCTGCCTTCCATTGTGGCCACGATTTGCGGTCGCGTAAGTTCGTCAGACAATGGAATCCAAATGACGGCTATTCCCTTTGTTTCGGGCGTCTCAGCATGCCAACCTAAGTTTTCAATTTGGATGGCATCTTCTGCGCGGTTCTTGCCCAACAATTGTTGGAAAAAAGTTTTGCTTTTAGACAGTTCAACTTTAAAATCAGAAGTGCCAGCCTGAACATCATTTAAAGCATAAACTTGCCGGCCTGATTGTGCATAGATCGAAAGCGTCCAATATGAACGGGGCAACTTTGCATTCAGCTCAACATTGCCGCCACTCAAATCAAATTTGCAAATTCCAACCACAGATTTTGAAGTGGCCGCAGGAATTAAATTAGTTTGCTTTGCTGGATCGGCAATAAAAAATTTGTTATAAGGTTTCCCATCGGTTGAAATTCGCAGCTGACGTTGAAACACCAAGCTTGGCACGAACAGCACATATGAAACATGGGTAACAACGGCAACGAGCAGAGCGATAATAATCCAAAATCCGCGCCCCATGCTCAGCAGCCCTTTTTCGTAATGGTAGGAAACTGAATAGTTTCTCCATTCGGCGCTTCGTTGATAATATATTCAACCGTAATATTGCCACCATCGGGTTCAATCCAATTGCCAGGATTGGGACGCTTGGAAATCGAAACTGATAAATTATCGTCTTGATCTACAATTGCCTCGCCCGCGGTCAGAACCGAGTGCGTCGACAAACCACCTGCATGGCCAACGCTCATCGTCCACCAGCGGGCAGGGGTGGTTTTTCCTTCGAGCATGTAAACGCAGTCGCTGCTCAAACGCGCTCCGGTTTCATCAGTGCTACGAACAAAACTGCGCGCCAGCTTTTGCGGTGGCAGTTGCCCACCACCAAGAAAATGACCAAGCGTATAGATCAGCTTTGTATCACTGCTGTTAACTTGCCATTCTGCCCAAGCCGGATTTTCTACAACAGGCACCAAGCCATAGGAGCCTAATGCGCTGACGGCTGAAAGAATCCCCACGAGCAACCCTAAAAAAACAGCCGCAATAAAATAACTGGCACGTCCCATCACTACATTTAAAATCCAAAAATGCCTTTTGACTTTTTCTTATTCGCGTCATTGCCAAACAATACATCCATCAAAGTACGCTTTTTCTTCGCTGTCACATTTGGTTTTGGTAATACAAATGTCTGATTATTTGAAACTGTGTTGATGCGAGGTTGAGGTCTGGCTGCGGACCGCGTTTGTGCTGCCTGTTGTGCTGGCGCGTCAAACAGATTGAACATACCATCCAGAACATCTTTGGCGTCAGCGCTGGCACCATAACCTTCTGCGGGATCTGGTATTGCCGGGTCAACGGCTGCCGATGGCACACTGGCAGCAGGTGCAACGTCAGTTGCAACAGTTGCCTCAGGTGGTGGTGTGTAACTATCATCAAGGGGAACACCAGGCAGGCTTTCGGGTTTAAGGCCTTCTTCAGCAACGTCCATGATGCGCTTCCACGCTGGCGCTGGAACGCGGCCACCTGTCACAGCGTTAGCCTTGGTTCCATCCATCGAAGTATTGTCGTCATTGCCAACCCACACACCGGTCACATGGTGTGCGGTAAATCCTAAAAACCACGCATCGCGAAAGTTGGCGTTCGTGCCAGTTTTGCCAGCCACTGGCGCATAAGCAAGATTGGCGCGTGTTGCTGTTCCTTTTGTCACCACGTCATGCATCATGGAGTTTAACTCGGCCACGTTGTCATAAGGTTCAACCTGCGGCGCTTCCGCTCTATTGGCAGCGTGGCTGTAAAGCAAATCGCCATTGGTGCGGCGGATTTCAACAACAGCATAGGGCGTGGCTAATTTGCCACCAGCCGCCAATGTTGCATAACCTGTTGCAATATCGAGGAGTGTGAGTGCACTGGTGCCGATGGCCATCGTCGGGTAGGGATCAATATAACCTTGAATGCCCACCCGGTGGGCCGTGGCTTCGATTTCTTGTCTCGTGAATTGCTTCATCAGCTTTACAGCGATGGTGTTAATCGAATGCGTCAGCGCCACCGAAAGCGGAATCTTGCCACGATATCCCGGTTCGAAATTATGAACGCACCAATCAATCACACAAACCGGCCCGTCCTCAACAATCGTATCACGCGTAAAGCCATTATCGATTGCGGTGAGGTAAACGAAGGGCTTGAAGGATGAACCCACTTGGCGTTTTCCGTTTGTAGCCCGGTTAAATTGACTGTCGCCATAATCGCGGCCGCCGATGATCGCGCGAATGGCGCCATCAGGCGACATCGTAATGGATGCAGCCTGGCCGAAATTCCGGTTAACACCTTCTGTATCTATCACATCGTTGATGATGAGCTGGCTGGCATCTTGCAGCTTTGAATTGATCGTCGTTTTAACTTCCACAACATAATTGCTCATCAGGCCTTGAGCTTGCATAGTATCAAGCGTGTCTTGATAAGCCCAATCCAAAAACCAATTGGGGCTGGCCAACTCGTCCTGCTTCACGATCACAGCGGGCGAACGTTTGGCCTGTAAGAGCTCCCCTTGGTTGATGAAGCCTGCATCCAACATGCGGTAAAGCACAACATTGCTCCGCGCTCTTGATGCTTCAGGGTTTGAATGCGGCGCATAGTTTGTAGGTGCTTTAAATAGCCCGGCCAGCACGGCTGCTTCAGCCAGATCAATATCGCGAACTGATTTGCCAAAATAAAACTGCGAGGCCGCTTCCACGCCATAGCTGCCGCCGCCAAGATAAGAGCGATCAAGATAGAGTTTTAGAATTTCACTCTTCGAAAGTCGCGCTTCAATCCACAGAGATAAAAACGCTTCATTCACTTTGCGCCTTAACGTGCGATCTGGTGAAAGAAAAAGATTCTTCGCAACTTGTTGCGTGATAGAAGAACCGCCTTGCTTGCTGCCGCCGCCCTTGGCGTTATGCACCATGGCGCGCAAAGTCCCAATCACATCAACACCAAAATGCTCGTTAAACCTCGCATCTTCAGTGGCGAGAACAGCTTTGATCAAAATTGGCGGAATTTCATCCAGCGGGATAGCGTCATCCTGCTTGATACCGCGCCGTCCGATAATTTTACCGTCACTATCAGTGAAGGTTACTGCATAAGGCCGACCGCGATTC
>JAYUOP010000177.1:0-7906 GCA_043760745.1 Hyphomicrobiales bacterium | reverse complement strand
TCCAAGGCCATTGCTTGTTTGGACGTTGCAGATTTGGCGAACTCGGATGGCGTGAGCCAGCCGAGCCCTGAGTGCGGGCGCTGATGGTTGTAATCGTTCTCCTTGATGGCTAATGTTCTTATCAAGGACGCGGAACCAAACCGTGGCAAGTCCATCATAAAGAATACCAGCCGCCGCCCAGCATCGACCTTGATAGAATATTATCATGATGGGGCATCTTTTGCTCAAAGCCACTAGGCTAGCAAGAAATTCGGTGGGACAATGGGGGCGTAAGCTCTTAGAATCATACGGACCCGAAAAGTGTCCTACTTCGCAGTAAGATATTGTATTGATTCAATTCTGGTGCTCCCGCAGGGATCACCAGGGTCTATTCGCTTTTGCTTTTTTGCAACGCGCGGATGCGTTGGGCTAGGGAGATGACGTTTAGGCCGCCGCGTTTTTTTGCGGGTTCTTCTTTTTGTTCGGCTTCTTCTGACGACATTGTTAATAATTTATCCGACCAAACCGCATCCAAACGCTTCAGCTCTGCGTCTAGTTCTTGGGTTTGACGCTCTGCATAAGCTAGTTTTTCTTCGAGGCTGTCTTCGAAGACTTGAGTGATTGGCGATGGCGTAGAGCTTTCGCCAATTGATACATCATGCTGAGCGGTCATTTGATTTGAGATGACCGTCATTTCGGAAATGCGGCGGCGAATGCGGTCTTCCGTAGTGCTATCATCAGGGTTTATTTTGGCGGCCAAACGGACTGAGCTTTCAAGTTCAGCGCCGACAGTTGCAAGTTTTGCAGTTTTATCGCGCAACGTCGAAGACAATAAAATCATATCTTTAGTGAGTTTGGTGATTTCAACATCTTTGGCATTAACGACAGAGCTAAGCCGCTCAATGATTTCAGCGCGACTTTTGAGCTCAATATCTTGGTTCGCTAGGGCGGTTTTTCCGCGGTCAATTTCTGACACATGTTGTATTATTGTTTCATCGCGCGTGGCAATTTCTTTAGTCATGATTTCAACGCGATTGCGATTGCGTGATACTTCAGCCATTTGTTCAGCCATACGCATTTTTACATCTTCAAGGCGAAGCTCAAGTTTTCGGGCCATCATGGCCTGTTCGGCACGCAAGCGATCACGCTCAGCTTGAAGTTCTAATATGTTTGCAGGCAGCGAACGTTCGTAACGCTTTGCGCCAAGCTTTTGTGAAATGTTCCACGCGAGGCGGCCAAACAATAAAACAACGACCAAAGCTATAGCGAAACCCAAAACAATTAACATAATCGTCTCTGATTGAGACATGTGCGACCCCCGCGTTTACAATTTACTAACCATTGCAAACAACCAATGCAAAGGTCTTGCCAATTGACATTGATGCAATGGTAACGCGGTTAACGCGGGGATGCGACGGAAATGTTACATATTAGACTAAATAATTGGTAATTGGATCCAAGCCTTAAAATGGATTCCAGTTTGGCTGCGCGGAATATTTGAGATAACCAACATTTGCGCCCAGTCTAGCGCCAACGCCCGTTCTGATAGGGGCGAGAATAATATCCTTATTCTGCTGGAAGTTTACCCCAGCGCCACCAATCAAATAGGCCGAACCTTCAACGCCAATGAAACGCTCATAGAGATCAGAGCTTACAGTCGAATTGTAAACCAGGGTGAGTGTGCGCGAGCCGTTGCCGCCGAAATCAAAGCCAATAGAGGGACCTTGCCAGTAGATACGGTTTGATTCTCCCGACTTGTAGTAGATCGTGCCTTCGCCATAACGCAATCCACCGATAAGGGCGCCAGAGCCTTCTTCACCAACGATGTAAGCTGTGGGCTCACCTTGGTTTTGGAAGACGTATTCGACCGCTTGGCCGATGCCCCGACTTGCTTTGCCGAAGAATTGGTGACCAGCACTCATTATTTCTTCAGTGTTGTAGGTTTCTGGAGCGGCTTTGCGCTGGGCCTTGGAAATGCTGCCCGTATTCTGTGCCAAAGCTGGATTCAAAGTGAGCGGCAACAATAAGCTTGCGCTGAAGGCGAGGAGAGCAATCATCTTTTTCATCATGGACACCTTTTCGAATTAACGATGCAATCGCCAAAAACCATGGCCTCAATTTGGCCAAGGCATGTTCTGCTTGCGATTTAAGCCCAGCAAGCTTTCAACATGGTTAACAAATGCCAAATTTAGGCAGAAGCGATAAAGGCTGGATTGTCAAAGCCACGGTGATTTTTGCCATAGGCGAGGTGTTCGCCATCTTCGCAGATAACTTTGCCGCCAGCGGCCGATAAAACAGCGTGGCCAGCAGCGGTGTCCCATTCCATGGTGCGGCCAAAGCGGGGATAGAGATCAGCTTCACCGGCGGCAATGATGCAGAATTTTAATGATGAGCCAGCGGCGACAATGGATTTAACTTTTTGGCGGGCAAGGTAAGATTCAGTTGCCGCATCGCGGTGGGAGCGACTGGCTACCACTGTGGCGCCTTCAGTTGGTAAGCTGCGAACTGCCAAAGCCCGCCATTGGATTTTTGTGCTTGAGTCATCGACAGAGACTTTTGCTTGAGCAGCACCATGGCCAACTTCACCCCAAAACAAGCGCGACAGAGCAGGGGCGAAAACCACACCATGTGTAGACGTGCCATTTTCAATCAGGGCAATATTGACCGTAAACTCGCCATTGCGAGATATGAATTCTTTCGTACCATCAAGGGGGTCAACCAAGAAAAATCGATTAGATACTTCTGGAATGTGGCCTGCTGAAGCTGCTTCTTCTGAAATTACGGGGATATCCGGCCAAGCTGCCGCCAGCCCCGCTAAAATGACCCGCTCGGCGCGTTCATCGGCTTCGGTCACGGGTGTGAGATCGCTTTTTGCCTTGGCGGAAAAATCTGTGCCATAGATATTCATGATTTCACGACCCGCAACTTGAGCGAGTTGGACTAAGCTTGTCATGAAGGCGGAAGGTTTGGCAGACTTGATCACGCGAAGTTTCCTGATTGAGGCTGCTCTATGGGCGGATGAGTATGCTTCGTCAATGCGGAAATATTTGGAAAATTTTGCTAAGAGTGGATAACCGAATCACTTGAACGAGGACTTCCATGACTGACTTAATCCGTATCTCTGATCTTGATCTTTCGGCTCTGCTGTGTAGCCGGGTTTGTCATGATGTGATTTCTCCTGTTGGCGCAATTGCGAACGGCTTAGAGCTTTATGACGATCCAGAGATGGATGAGGAAACCAAGGCAACCGCTTTAGACATGGTGCGCTCTTCTGCCAAAACGGCGACAGCCAAGCTAAAGTTCTGTCGGATTGCTTTTGGTGCGGCAGGTTCAGCAGGATCGCTGATCGATATGAGTGAAGCTGGCGAAACGGCCAAAGCATTTGTCGGCGAAGAAAAAGTTAAACTGGATTGGCAAGCGCCGCGCGAAAATCGACCGAAACAACAGGTAAAGTTAGTATTGAATATGCTGTTGCTTGCGATGGCGGGCATTCCGCGCGGCGGTGTTGTTACGGTTAGTGTTGAAGGTGACCACTTTAATGTGCGCGCGGTTGGCGAGCGGGCAAAAGTTCCAGAAGCTATGGCTGCCGTTCTTGAAGGCACATCTGATCTTAGTGTTTTGGATGCGCGATTGGTTCAACCGTATTACGCCAAGCTATTAGCGGAATCCGCAGGCCTCACAGTCGGCATGAAAATGGATGGCGTTGATGTTTTGGTGCATGCCGCATAGTGGCTGACTGTAGACACATGCGGGTGTTGCAACCACACCCTCATATCTTTGCTTATTATGATGGCCGGGTGCCGGGCTATCGGTTTAGCCCAGAAGACAATTGGGTGGACGATGGCGCATTGGAGCTTGGGATTGCAAGTTATTCTATAGTGGATGGCGATGAAGCACTCGTTTACGATACCCATGTTTCTGTTGTTCATGCCCAGTTTATTCGAGACCATCTCGAAGGATTAGGTGTTGTAAAAATAACCGTACTCTTGAGCCATTGGCATTTAGATCATGTGGCGGGCACGGAAGTTTTTGCCGATTGTGTGATCATTGCAAATCAAAAGACGGCGGATCATTTGGCGCAACGAAAGTCCGCAATTGAAGCTGCCTTGGAAAGTGGCCTCCCCGCAATTAAACCACTGATTTTGCCAAGCCAAGTTTTTTCGGGCGAGTGCCTTTTTCAGCTTGGGCAAATTACGATGAAGTTCTTGGAGTTTAACATTCATAGTGATGATGCCTCTGTAATTTGGTTAGAGGAACAAGGCATCTTATTGGCAGGAGACACGGTTGAAGACACGATTACTTATGTGGCCGAGCCTGACGCGTTGCGCATTCATTTGCATGACCTTGCGCGGTTGAAATCACTAAACCCTCAGTTTATTCTACCAAACCATGGTCAGGCTGATGTCATTGCTGCTGGCGGTTATGGCATTGGTTTGATTGATGCCACCGAAGCCTATGTCAAATGGTTGATTGCATTCAAAGGTAATAACCCACCGACTTTAAGTAAACTCGCAAAGCCATGGATTGCGCGAGGATGGTGTAACTATTTTGAGCCTTATGAGCGCGTTCACCAGAAAAATATCCGCGCTGTTCAATCGCGTAACGTGCAAGCGGTTGTTAACCAAGGATAACTCGGGACAGTTATTACATAAAATTTAACCGATCTCTCTAAGGAGTTGGTGAGAGAAATGCCCGTATCAGGAGGCTACATTAAACCTGAATGGGAATATTTTTTATGGCTTACTATCAAGCACCTGCAAATGGCGGAACAGTTCGCGGTTCAAATGCGAGTGATGTTGTAACTGGCAGTGCTTTCAATGATGTACTTTGGGGCCTTGGTGGCAATGATGTGATCAATGGCGGCGATGGTGACGATGTCATTGAAGGCGATGGCGCTTATACAATCGCTGATGCGTTAGCTGCTTCTGGTTCAGCTATTTCAGCTTTCTCTGGTACTGTTTCTGATAAGTCTGGCTTGCAACTCACGTCGATGGGAGTTGCTGGAACCCAAAGCATTTGGCGCATTCGTAATGCGACTGACCTCCCAATGATCGTGGTTTTGCAATCTGCGTCTAGTGGTAGTGGTTCGCAAGGACCAATCACAATCACAATTCCTGCACATTCCGAAGCTTTGGTGCCGAGCTCAAATTTGAGCACGCACAAACTCTCTTTAAATGGCAAAATGATTGAAACCAAAGCTGCTGGTTCCCAAACTTTTAACACCAGTGCTGCATTTGGCGTAACAGTTGACGGTGACGATACGTTGAGTGGCGGCAATGGCAATGATACACTGCGCGGTCATGGCGGCAATGACACTTTGCGTGGCGATGCTGGTAATGACAACCTCGATGGCGGCGTTGGTAACGACGTTCTCGTCGGCGGTGTCGGTGCTGATATACTCAATGGCGGCGATGGTAATGATACCGCTGATTATTCAACGTCGGGTGCCGCAATCACAATCAATTTAGTTGATGGATTAGGTATTGGTGGCGATGCGCAAGGCGACGTTCTGACCAATATTGAAAATCTGATTGGTTCAGACTTCAACGATGTTTTGACCGGCAACGACGTTATCAATATGATTGATGGCGGCAATGGTGATGACATCATCACTGGCGGCAGCAATGACGATAAATTGTTTGGTGGTGCAGGCAATGACACGTTCGTTGTAGAATGGTCAAACTCTGGCGATAGCTATGATGGCGGCGACGGCATTGATACTTTCTCCGCGGATATTCCGGTCCTTGGTGCTTATGCGCAAGAAATTGATTTGGCATTGGGTACTAACAACTGGGGCGACAAATTCGTCAATGTTGAAAATCTCATCGGTGGCGCAAACAATGACAAGTCTTGGGGCACTGCTGGTGCAAACAGCTTCTGGGGCCGCGGTGGCAATGATTTACTCGATGGCCGCGCCGGCAACGACAAGCTTTATGGCGAAGACGGCGTTGACACTCTGATTGGTGGCGAAGGCGCTGATCTGCTCGATGGTGGCGCTGGCGTTGATACTGCAAGTTATGCAGCTTCGCTGGTTGGCGTGAACGTAAACCTCTTCACCGGTTTGGGTGTTGGTGGCGATGCGCAAGGCGACACTTTGTTAAACATTGAAAATGTTATTGGCTCCGCTCTCAATGATACGATTGTAAGCAATGCAACGGCCAATGTTTTGGCAGCTGGTGCTGGTGTTGACACTTTAAGCTACGCGAACTCTAACGTGGCAGTCACTGCGAATTTAACCCTGAATAGTTTCTTGGGCGGATTTGCCGAAGGTGACATCATTTCAGGATTTGAAAATCTCAGTGGATCAGCCTTCGACGACCTCTTAACTGGCGACGCGCAGGTCAACATCCTCGATGGTGGCAATGGCGCTGACAGATTATGGGGCATGGCCGGCGAAGACACTTTGAATGGTGGCCTTGGCAATGATCGTCTCAATGGCGGCGTTGGCGCTGATAAGATCAACGGCGGCGACGGCGTTGATGTGGCCGACTATGCTGGTTCTACGGCTGGTGTGACAGTAAGCTTGATGACAAACACGGGTTTGAACGGCGATGCTCAAGGCGATGTTTTGACAAGCATTGAAAATCTGAGCGGTTCGAAGTTTGATGACATTCTCACAGGCAACGATAGCGCAAATCGTCTCGCTGGCGGTGGCGGATCAGATAAAATCTACGGCATGGGTGGCGACGACGCGATCTTTACTGGCAGTGGCTATGACTACATTGATGGCGGCACGGGCGTTGACACTGTGAGCTATGAGTCTTCAATTGACCGCGTGGTGGTCGATTTGGTGTCAGGTAAAGGCCAATATGGCGATGCCTCACGCGATGTTCTGGTGAATGTTGAAAATCTGGTTGGCTCAAAGTTTGGCGATACATTGTTCGGTAGCGATGTTGCCAACCGTTTAAACGGCATGGCAGGAGATGACATCATTTCAGCTGGTGGCGGCATTGATTATGTGCTTGGCGGCGGCGGCAATGATAAGCTTACTGGCGGTGCGGCAGCTGACGTGTTCATCTTTGATGGCGTGTTTGGCAATGATACGATCACCGACTTCTGGGCAGGTGCCACCCGCACTGACCGGATCTGGTTGACCAACACTGGCTTTGATGATTTTGGCGATGTGCTTGCCAATGCCACGAACTCAGCTGCAGGTGCAGTCATTCATATTGCAGATCGCGGTGATATTACTTTGACGGGCGTTACGGTTGCACAACTGCACGCCGATGACTTTATCTTTGGATAAAATAGTGCAGCGAAACAAACTACGGGGACAGTTTACTTTTGCGACCACTTCAACCACGAATGAAAGTGATCACCAGAAGTAAACTGTCCCCTTTCGATTGCTTACCTCAGAACGTAACCCCGCGCGGGATGATCCGATGTTCATAGGCTTGGCGCTCGAGGCCTTCGCGGAAATCAGGATGTGCTATTGAGATTAAAGCGACTGCGCGTTCGGCTACTGACTTTCCTTTTAAATTTACCATTCCAAATTCAGTGACCACGTACATGACGTCAGAGCGCAAGGTGGTGACGATGTTATGCTTGGTGAGATC
The DNA here is from genome assembly GCA_043760745.1 of Hyphomicrobiales bacterium. Lineage (GTDB taxonomy): Bacteria > Pseudomonadota > Alphaproteobacteria > Rhizobiales > Aestuariivirgaceae > Aestuariivirga. The sequence goes on along the minus strand of JAYUOP010000177.1, from coordinate 371 downwards.
AAAAACGACACGGCTGCGGCGTTCACCTTTTTTATCATAAGTTGAAGCCAAGCATATGAAAGATTTACCATTTTTAGAGGCGTAAGCGCCGCGCACGAATTGTGCCTGACCGCCGGTTCCGCTGATATGTCTTAGCCCATCGGACTCAGATGCGGCTTGGCCTTGGAGATCAATTTGTGTGCTGTTGTTAATCGAAATCATATTGTCGTTTTGCATGATGATATGCGGCGCGTTGGTGTAGTCGACGGGGTGACATTCGAAATCATGATTGCGGTCGAGGCCATAGTAAAATTCACGCGAACCAAGGCCAAAGGTGTAAGCGATTTTTCCTGCGTTGATTTGTTTTTTGGCACCCGTAACACGACCATCTT
>JAYUOP010000176.1:0-7911 GCA_043760745.1 Hyphomicrobiales bacterium | reverse complement strand
CATGACGCCACCGCCGCCCTTGCCGCCATCACGCGACCAAGGTGTTTGCACAAACCTTGCGCCGTTTGGATCGTATTCTGTTTCGATGGCTTCCAATGCGGACACGAGTTGGTCGCGCAATGTTTCAAACCAGCTTGTGGCATTTGATTGATTAAATTGCTTTGTCATTTTGGAGGTGTTTTAGCCAATTAATTAAGGGTTCGATAGCTTTGTTTGCGAGCCAAACCTTAAACATTTATATCTAAAATGATCTCTAAATATTTAGATAAACTACTTCAAGGGGATCAATATGAAACGAATTTCAGACTTTTTGGGCAACCAAGTTGGTGGTGTAGCCGTTGTTGCTGCAATAACCGCGATCCCCCTGGCAATCGGCGTGGCTGGCGCCGTCGACATGGTAAGGGCAAATCGGATCCAGACTGTATTGCAAGGTGCGTCAGATGCAGCGGCGATTGCGGGTGCGACTTCGAAAAAAACCCAAAAGAATGATTACGACAAAATTGTTAAAGACTATCTGAAGGCCAATGGTAGCAATGATGCTTTGAGCACCATTACGAAAATTGAAAGTGAGCGCGATCCCACGACGCGGCAGTTTACAGTCTTGATTGAAGGCAAAGTTGAAACTGGGCTCTTGGGTTTAATTGGCGTTTCAGAAATGGGAGTTTCTGCGAAATCAATCGTCGGTGTTGGTGGCGCTCCGCTTGAACTTGCTTTAGTGCTTGATAATACAGGATCAATGGCTGGAAGCCGGATTGATGCTTTACGGGCTGCTGCACTTCACTTTGTTGACGAACTAATGGTGAGGCCAAATGGCAACTCGGATGTTAAAGTTGGCGTGGTGCCATTTGCAAACTATGTTAATGTTGGGTTGGCGGCCAGGTCCAAAACTTGGCTGAATGTGCCAGCGGAAACGACGACTACGACAAACTATTGTAGTGATACCTATCCAAACGCCACGAGTTCAAATTGCCGGCCTATGACTGGAACCGGATACAATGATGGCATTCCTTACACATACACATATCAGCAATGTGATTGGAATTATGGCGCACCGGTTAATGTCTGTGGTTCATACACAGCTGTGAATAAATGGAACGGTTGCGTGGGTTCTCGCTCTGCGCCACTCGATCGTAGTATTGGTACATTCAGCGCGAACTATACAGGTATTTTAAATGAAACGTGTCCAGCTGAATTGGTTCCATTGACAAACAGCGCCTCAAAAGTGATTTCTGCAATTAATTCTATGGTGACAACTGGCAATACTTATATTCCATCGGGCTTGGTTTGGGGCTGGAACATGCTAGAGTCAAATGAACCAATCGAAGGCGCCTATACAAAAGCTAAAGTAACATCAATTGGTGGTGCAAAATCAATTGTTTTGATGACCGATGGTGCGAACACTTTGGCACCTACGTATCCATATCACGTCGAGGAATTGACTGGAGTAAATGCCAACACCATCACAGCTGAGCTATGCGAAAAGATCAAAGCGGACAATATACAAATCTACACCGTTGCATTTGAAGTCACAGACCCTGGGACAAAAGCAATGCTGAATACTTGCGCGTCATCTCCTGAAATGGCGTTTGTAGCGGACAATGCAGCAGCTTTGATGGCATCTTTTGATGAAATTGCCGAAGGTTTGTCTGACATTCGCCTAATCGAATAGTCTAAAACGGAAACCCTCGCGTTTGCCGTAAGGCTTCCCCGGTTACCAATGCACAACAAAGGGCGACGTTCAATGAACGGGCGCCTTTTGCCATTGGGATTTTGATTTGGTCAGTGGTTTCCGCGAAAACTGTTTCAGGAACACCTGCGCTTTCGCGCCCCATAAGCAAGACATCATTAGGGCGAAAGGTAAAGTCAACGTGGGTTGATTGGGCTTTGGTTGATAGCAATACAATGCGTTGATGGATTTTTTCAGCTTTGAAATGTGCCCAAGATGGGCTGCGCTCTAACTTGGCCAAATCCAGATAATCCATGCCTGCCCGACGGAAAGAAGAATCACTCCAAGCAAACCCAGCGGGCTCGATAATCGTCACTTTTATATCAAAGCAAGCGCACATCCTGATGATGGTTGCGGCATTAGGGGCTATGTCAGGTTGATAAAGCGCGATTTCGATCATGATTTCTGTCATTTAGCAGGGAAACTGAAAAGGGTATGGATAGTTTTTTCCTGCGACATCCTATGGCTAGACTTATTGGTCTCGCAATGCCAAAAACCCTAAAGTTTGCCATGCGCCGCGTTGCCAATGCGGGGGGTATGGATTTTTGGCAAGACGAGGGAATTACAGACGTGTCCACATCAGAACATGCAGATGTCAATCGACGGGATTTTTTGTTTATAGCAACCGGCGCCGTGGCGGCAGTGGGCGGTGCGCTTACTGTCTGGCCATTTATCAGTCAAATGAATCCGGATGCCGCGGTTTTGGCGCTGGCAACCGTAGACGTTGATTTAGCGCCAATTGCTGAAGGTCAGGCCATTACGATTAAGTGGCGCGGCAACCCTGTGTTTATTCGCCATCGGACACCAAAGGAAATTGAGGCTGCCAAAGCCGTGCCCATGGCAGATCTTAAAGACCCAATTTCACGCAATGAAAATGTGAAGGGTGATCAGCCTGCAACTGATTTGAATCGTGTTGTTGATGGCAAAGAAGCTTTCGTTGTTATGATGGGTGTCTGCACCCATTTGGGCTGCGTACCGCAGGGCAATGACGGTGAGTATGCAATTGTTGAAGGCAATGCGAAAACTGGTGGCTGGTTCTGCCCATGCCATGGTTCGCATTATGATACTGCGGGCCGTATTCGCAAAGGTCCTGCGCCGGAAAACCTTCCGGTTCCAGCTTACAAGTATCTTTCAGATACGAAAATTCGTATCGGCTAAGGGAATATAAATCATGAGCGGACACACAGAATATCAACCAAGCAGTGCTGTTGGAAAATGGTTCCATGAACGACTGCCAATTGTGGCTTTTGCAAAAGGCCATGTGTTGGACTTTCCAACGCCAAAGAATTTGAACTATTTTTGGACTTTTGGCGGTATTTTGGCCGTTATGTTGGTTGTACAGATTTTATCTGGCATTGTTTTGGTGATGCATTACACGCCGCATGTTGACATGGCGTTTGACTCAAAGGAAATGATTACGCGCGACGTAAACTATGGCTGGCTCATTCAGAAAATGCATGAAGTTGGCGCGTCAATGTTCTTTATTGCGGTTTACATTCATATGTTCCGCGGCATGTTTTACGGGTCATACAAGGCACCGCGCGAAGTTCTCTGGATGATTGGTGTGTTGATCTATCTTATCATGATGGCAACTGCGTTTATGGGTTATGTTTTGCCTTGGGGCCAAATGAGCTTCTGGGGCGCTAAGGTTATCACTAATCTGTTCTCGGCCATTCCGTTTGTTGGTGAGTCAATTACCACATGGTTGTGGGGAGGATTTGGTGTTGGCAATCCAACGCTGAACCGCTTTTTCTCATTGCATTATTTGTTGCCATTTGTTCTTGCTGGCATTGTCGGTTTGCATATCTGGGCGCTGCATGTTCCGGGCAACAACAACCCAACTGGTGTGAGTGTCAAAGGCGATCAAGATACAGTTCCGTTCCATCCTTACTACACATTGAAAGATGGGTTTGTGATTGTCGTGTTCTTCTTGTTCTTTGCATTCTGGATTTTCTTCCGTCCAGATTACTTGGGCCACGCAATCAACTATGAACCTGCAAATGAACTTGTAACACCGCCGCATATTGTACCGGAGTGGTATTACTTGCCGTTTTACGCCATTCTTCGTGCGGTGCCTGATAAGTTGGGTGGTGTTGTTGCTATGTTTGGTTCCATCCTGATCTTATTCGCATTGCCTTGGCTTGATACGTCGCGGGTGCGGTCCGGCAATTACCGTCCAATATTCAAGGGCTTCTTCTTCATCTTTGTGTTGGTATGTATTGGTTTGGGTTATCTTGGTTCCAAGCCAGCGGCAGAGCCATATCTGTTCTGGTCGCGCGTACTGACCGCTTGGTACTTCTTGCACTTCATCGTGTTCTTACCATTGATCGGTTTGTTGGAGAGTCCGAAGCCTTTGCCATCATCGATTTCGGATGATGTTCTTTCCAAGAAAAAAGTAATGGTTCCGGCTGAGTGAGTGATATGAAAATGAAAACGATTTTGAAAACACTCACTCTTGCAACGCTTGCCGTTTCACTTTTCTATGGATCTGCAATTGCCGCTGAAGGCCAAAAGGACGCCAAGAAGATTTCGTATTCTTTTGAAGGTGCATTTGGCTATTTTGATCGTGGGCAGTTGCAGCGCGGTTATAAGGTTTACAAAGAGGTCTGCTCTGCGTGTCATTCGATGCGTTTGGTTTCTTTTCGAAATTTGCTTGAAGGTGGTGGACCGGGATTTAATGCGGAAGAAGTTGCAGCCCTTGCGGCAACGTTCACGGTAAAAGATGGCCCCGGCGAAGATGGCGAAATGTTTGATCGCCCCGGCTTGCCGTCTGATCGCTTTCCATCGCCATACGCAAATGAAAAGGCGTCGCGCGCCTCGAACGGTGGTGCTTATCCACCTGACTTGTCTTTGATCACAAAATCGCGCCCCGGTTGGTATGGCACATTTAACCAGTTGGCAAATGGCATTGGCGGCCCGCAATATGTATATTCGGTGTTGACTGGTTATGAAGAGCCTACGGAAGAATTAAAAAAAGAAATGCCGGAAGGCAAGCATTACAATCCTTATTTTGCAAATGGGCATTGGATTGGCATGGCCGCACCTTTGTCGGACGGTCAGGTTACGTTTGATGACGGTGCGCCAAATACTGCTGATGCCATGGCGCGCGATGTTTCGGCATTCTTGACATGGACAGCTGACCCTAAAATGGAAGAGCGCAAGAGCACCGGCTTTATGGTCATGATCTTCTTGGCATTGCTTAGTGTTATGCTTTATTTGGTTAAACAACGCATATGGCGTGATGCACATTGATCCGCTGTTGATTTGAATTGGTAAAGCCCGGATAATCATCCGGGCTTTATTTTTTTTGGGAGAACGCAACGTGGCAAAAACGGTACTCGGTATTGTAGGAGGATCTGGGATCTATGATCTGCCCATGGATAATGCGCGTTGGGAAACTGTTTCCAGCCCTTGGGGTGAGCCATCGGATCAGTTGCGCATGGGAGAAATCGCTGGGCTTTCAGTGGCCTTTTTGCCGCGTCATGGCCGAGGTCATGTTTATTCGCCCTCCACCATTAATTACCGCGCGAATATTGATGCCTTGAAGCGTGTAGGCGTTACGGATTTGATATCACTATCGGCGGTTGGATCTTTGAAAGAAGAATTGCCACCGGGCAAGTTTGTTTTGGTTGATCAGTTTATTGACCGCACATTTGCGCGAGAAAAATCGTTTTTTGGCACAGGTTGCGTAGGGCATGTGCCGTTTGCCAAACCGATTTCACCTTTGTTGCAGGCCCAAGTCGCAAGAGCGCTCGCTGCCGAAGAGATCGATTATGCCCAAGGCGGAACTTATGTTGTTATGGAAGGACCGCAGTTTTCAACTCTTGCGGAGTCAAAGCTTTATCGGTCTTGGGGTGCTTCGGTCATTGGCATGACAAATATGCCGGAAGCCAAGCTCGCCCGGGAAGCCGAGATTTGTTATTGCACGGTTGCCATGGTGACTGATTTTGATGCGTGGCATCCGCATCATGAAGCGGTGGATGTAGCGCAGGTTGTCGCTACGATGGGGCAAAATTCAGGAAAGGCAAAGCGCTTGGTGCTCCGGTTAGCTGCGAGCATGCCGCAGGCGCATTTGCCTTGCCCTGCTGGCTCTGACCGATCACTGACCCATGCCTTAATGACCGCGCCAGATTATCGTGATCCGACTATCCTGGCAAAACTTGATGCAATAGCAGCGCGGATTTTGTAGCTCATCGTCCGCGCACCAGTTTGATAAATGGATGTTTTAGCAATCGCTTTTGTTCGGCAGCATCAAAAGCGGCGTGTTCGCGAGTGCACGATTTTCGCATTTGCTCCCAAAGTTTGAGGGTTTTCTTATTGAGCGCGTCACAGGTTTTCATATTTAAAGCGATGGCTTGTCGTTCAAGCTTGGTTGCGCATTGCGTCCAGATCGCACGATGGGTTTCCTCATGGGCTTTTACAAATGCCGAAAAATTGAGCCATTGTGCTTTAACGGTTCCCTTTAACACTTTTTCATTTTTCAACTTGGGCAAGTTGATCGTAAAATCCAACTTCACGCGATAGTCAGTTACTAAACAGGTTTTCCCTTGCTGTAACTTTCCTTCTTGTTGCAAGTTCGCATTGGTCGAAGCATAAGCATTAACACCATCAACTTCTGGTCCGCGCTTGATCATGGCTTTGTAAATCTCGGCAGGCGTTGCGCCATTGATGGTGTAGTATTTGTATTTTGTGGTTTGAATTGGCTTTGCAACCGTTGCCCCGCCAAAACTACAGATCAATAAAAGAGCGAATAAAAGGACGCGGCTCATGTCGTGACTCCAAAATGCGTTGAAACTCTTTCCAAGTATAGTTGGCATTCTCGTATAAACAATTTCGACCCGCTGCACTTGATTGAAAATACAATCTATCGCATAAGGTTGTTTGGGGGAGTGCAGTGGAATCTGAAAGATTTCCACATCGTTTGAGGAGCGTTCTTTCTATGCGGCTAGCTGGTGTTGTCAAATTTTTTAATCAAGCAAAGGGCTATGGCTTTGTTTCTCCCGAAAACGGTAGCAAAGATGTGTTTGTTCACATAACTGCCGTTCAAAAAGCAGGCATTCCTGAACTTGCTGACGGCACGAAGATTAGTTTCGAAGTGCAAGATGATGATCGTGGTCGGGGCCCGCAAGCAGTTGAATTGCAGCTGCTTTAGTCATTTGACTTTTTCGTTTAGGATCGCATAACACTTATCTTTACGCCGTTTCTGGGTAGGCTGGAAACTGGTGCAGACTCTGGCCTTTGCCAGCGTGACAAAGAGTGTGGTGCGAGTTGACGTATTTTCGAAAAACAATTGCTGCAGTGCTATTTGCCTTCGGCCTCATCTATTCAACAACTGCTGTGGCAAAAGCGCCGCAAGCAGGGTTGTTTGATTATTTCGTTTTGGCTTTGTCTTGGTCGCCGAGTTATTGCGCCGACGCTGGCCAGCGCGACGAACAGCAATGCGGGGTAGGGCGGCGTTTTGATTTTGTTGTGCATGGGTTGTGGCCGCAATACAATCAAGGTTGGCCGGCCAATTGCGCCACTGAAGAAAATTGGGTTGAGCAGTCTACCATTGATCAAATGATGGACATTATGCCGTCTAAAAAATTGATTATCCATCAATGGAAGAAGCATGGTTCCTGTTCAGGTGTTTCGCAGGCGGACTATTTTCGCGCGACGCGGATTTTATTCAAAAAAATTCTGATACCGGCGCGCTATGTAACGCCCACGCAAGAAATCATCACAACGCCAGAGCAGTTGGTTCTCGACTTTGTGAAAACCAATCGCGAGCTTTCAGCGGAAATGATCTCAGTGCAGTGTGGCAATTCACGTGATCGCGCAAGGCTCTCTGAACTTCGCATTTGCCTCAGCAAAACCGGTGCATTTGCTAAGTGCGGTGCGAATGAAACTCGGTCTTGCCAGGCCAAACAATTGACCATGCCAAAGGTGAAATCATGAAACGCGCCTTGGTTTTTCAACATATGAACCATGATTTCCCGGGGCGGTTTTTAGATTATTTTGCCGAGGACAATATCATTCCCGATTTTGTTAGGCTGTGGGAGGGGCAAGCAATACCAAGCTTTGCGCCATATGATTTGATGTTTGTTTTGGGTGGCGCGCAGAACACCTGGCAAAAAGAGGAGTTCCCTTGGATGGTAGCCGAAAAGCAAGCTATTCGTGAATGGGTATGGGATCGCGCAAAACCG
>JAYUOP010000175.1:0-3161 GCA_043760745.1 Hyphomicrobiales bacterium | reverse complement strand
CTGCCGGCCGTGCCTTAATCATCGCCGCGCGTTCCCAGTTTTGACCAAGGCTTTCATAGTAGTTGGCCGCCGCCTCCAATGAGATCGCAACTTGGGTGGCGCGGGGATCAGGCCGCAGTCGCAGATCGACCCGGAACACATAGCCATCCTCCGTAATCTCTTGCAGCAAGAAAACCAACTTCTTGGTCAGCTTCACAAAATACATCGAAGGTTCAACGTCATCGCGTAGAATTTCGCGAGTCGGGTCATATAAAATGATGAGATCAATATCGCTGGAATAATTGAGCTCGTGGGCGCCATGTTTTCCCATCGCCAATGCTACATAGCCGCAATTGAGACTTGGGTTGTTTGCGTTCAGTTTAGTGATTGCGCCTGTGCGCTGTCCCGCCAGTAGAAGAAAATTGATCACGCTTGTCAGTGCAGTATCTGCGAACTGCGTGAGTGCGGATGTCACGTGCTCAACCGTCCAAGTGCCAGAAAGATCAGCAACCGCAATCAGCAATGCGGCCTTAGCTTTCAATTGCCGAATGGCTTTCATGAATGCAGATTCTTCTTCGAAGTGGCTTGCCGTAGCCAATTCAACGCAGAGTTCAGAAAGGATTTTTTCTGGCGGTTGATCGCTCGACAAATACTCAGGAAATCGCGCAACCAAACCTTCGAGGTAAGGTGATCCTGCCGTAATAAGTTCTTTGATATCGAAAGCGCCGTGGTTGCCCATGGCGTAAACTCTATCCCTTTGCCCGCAATCGTGGAAGCACCAACTTGGCAATTAATCCGGGGTTGTGATCTTCCAGCAGCAATTGTCCGCCATGAAGTTTCATAACACTCGCCACCAGACTCAATCCCAAACCATTGCCGGGCTTACTGCGGCTTTCATCGAGTCTAATAAACCGCTCCACTACGCGCGCGCGGTTTTCAGCGGCAACGCCCGTTCCCCGATCTGCCACCGAAACAACAACCATGTCATTTTCAATATGGCCCGTAACGGTGAGTTCGGGCCGCTCACTAATAGGATCAAGGCCATATTTCAGCGCGTTATCGAAAAGGTTATTCAGCGCTTGCGATAACAATTGTCGGTCGCCCAGAACCATGAGGCCCGCATGCGATTGACAGATCAATGAGCCATTTTGCTCTTCCACCATCGGTTCATAAAGCTCAACCAGATCGTTGATTATCTTATTGAAATCGTTTTCAACCATACCTTCGCGCGCATGCCCGGCTTCGGCGCGGGCAATCGACATGAGGGCATTAAATGTTTGTAACAGTCGGTCAGATTCTTCAATTGTCTTGTTCAGTGCTTCGCGATAATCAGATTTATTATTGGTTCGCAATGCGCCCTCAACCCGCGCCCGCAATCGGGTCAACGGCGTTTTGAGATCATGCGCCACGTTGCTGGTAACTTCTTTCATACCCGTCATCAGACGCTCAATTTGGTCGAGCATTTCATTGAGGGATTTCGCCAATCGGTCAAGTTCATCACCCGATCCGGAAACCGGCATGCGCCCTGCAAGATCACCATCCATAATATGACGACTGGCATCGGTAATCGCATCGACGCGTCGCAAGAAGTTTCGGCTGGTGAGAAATCCACCCCCAAGTCCGAGTACGAGTGCAAGCCCTAGCGCCCAATACATGGTGCGCCGAATAATGTCGCCAAATGCCCGTAACTCTTGAACGTCGCGCCCGACGACAAGAACATATGCACCTTCAAGTTCAACATGAAACGCCCGTGCAGTATGGCGCTTGCCGCCGGGATCGCGTTGGACATCAAATGGAAAATCAATCCAACCCGTATCGTTCACCGCTTCTTTTGGAAACCCCTGCAAATTCCCCGCAATACGTTCGCCATCCGGGTTGGCAATCAAATACAACGCACCCGTACTGGCCGCGCGGCGCTGCACAGTATCTACGATACCGCGAATACCCCTAATCCGGTATTGATCAGCGAGGCCTTGCACTTCGGCCTTGATGGTTTCATCGGTTTGCCGCTCAAGAAGGCCCGCAGTGTTCCAGTAAACATAGCCCAGCAAAGCCGCCACCGACACAGCAAAAACTGCCAGATAAAGCGCTGACAGTCTAAACGTCGATGTTGAAAATATTTTTGGATTAATGGTCACGGATCATGTAGCCCGCACCACGAATGGTTTGTAAGGCTGGTTCATCATAGCCCTTGTCAATCTTGGCGCGAAGCCTTGAGATGTGAACATCAATGACATTGGTTTGCGGATCAAAATGATAGTCCCAGACGTTTTCCAAAAGCATGGTACGGGTCACAATATGGCCCGCATTGCGCATGAGATATTCCAATAACTTAAACTCGCGGGGTTGCAAGAGGATTGGTTTGCCTTCCCGGGTCACCGTGCGGGTGAGAAGATCAATTTCCAAATCTGCGGCTTTGAGTTTTGTTTCAGTGACCTCGCCGATTTTGCGGCGACCAAGTCCTTCAACCCGGGCAAGTAATTCAGCAAAAGCATAAGGCTTCGCCAAGTAATCATCACCGCCAGCGCGCAAGCCTTTGACCCGTTCATCAACGTCACTTAAAGCACTCAAGATCAATACCGGTGTTTTTAAGCCCGAAGAGCGGATCGATTTTATAATGGAAAGGCCATCAAGTTTCGGCAGCATCCGGTCCACGATGAGAATATCATAACCTTCATTCATAGCGAGGCTCAAGCCGGTCTCGCCATCGGATGCCAAATCCGCCACATGGCCACTTTCGCTCAATCCCTTAACCAGCCAATTGGCCGCGTCGCGATCATCTTCAATAATTAAAACACGCATAGGCCTCGCCGTTTGAAACAAAGGTGCAGATTCGAATTGGTTCAACGACAAGGGTTGCATGTTATTTCCTCTTTGGAAAGGGTAACGCGGAGATAGCCTTGCTGGGGGGAACCAAACTGCAGACTATCTCCGCGCAAGCTGAGTATCGGCCCGAGCGGGGGGAAGGTGCCAATACTCATGTTTAAATTCACGTTTTAGCGCGGGGCAGGGCGATGTAGCGTTGGTTTTCCCCGGACCGCACCAACATCAAAACCCGTTTATCGCCAGCATCTTGCAATGCTGATTTCACATCATCCAAACCTTCAACATCTTGGCCCGCTATTTCAAGGATTACATCCCCGACTTTCAGACCACGATCAGCCGCTGCTGACTTTGGTTCG
>JAYUOP010000174.1:0-7947 GCA_043760745.1 Hyphomicrobiales bacterium | reverse complement strand
GCCCAAGGTTTTTCAATCAACCCACCTGCCATCATGCGCCGGAAGTTTATGGCGGGATCGGCGAAACCGAATCCCGCGATCTCCTCAAGTTATTTTTTTCAAAGCGCCGTTAATCCGCAAATCTAGTGCACGTTTTAATCGCTCTTTGCATTCCTCGGACGCTGCCATAATTTCGCGCGCTTTGAAAAAATCTCCGGCATTAAATTTCTCAACTTGTGGTTTAAGATAAATCGCCGGTGGATTTGCCGCCCTGCGCAATTCTGCCAATTGATTGAACATGATCAACATGGAGCCAATTGCCACTTCCATGTTTCCCGGAGTTTGGCCGCCAAGCGGCTTCGGTTGCCCAGTCACATCGATCGCCACGACAATGTCCATGTCTTTACCAGCATGATCGAAAGGAACCGGATTAGTAACACCACCATCGACATGCAGTTCGCCGTCAATGCGAACGCCGCCAATCAAACCGGGAATAGCGATGGAAGCCGCCACCGCTTGAACCAAGTCACCATGATCGATCACACGCTCTTCCATCCGCTCAAAATTTGTCGCCACCACGCGAAATGGAATTTGAGTGTCTTCAACATTTTTTGCAAGATAATCGGGCAGGGCCAGATCAACAAGTTTTGTCGATTGAGCTTGCAGTGACGTCAAACTTTTCAGTGATAGTAAATCGCCGAGCTTGAATTTCCGTGTGCCAAAAACATAACGCATTGCGTCAACGCGATTGGTCAAAATACTCTCTGCTTGTTGGCGTAAATCTTTGGCACTCATACCACAGGCATAGCCAGCGCCAACCAGCGCGCCCATGCTGCAACCAACAATGAGAGCGGGCTTTATGCCCAACTCATCAAAGGCTTCCAGCATCACAATATGCGCCAACCCCCGTGCACTACCGCCGCCAAGTGCCAATCCAATTTTCATGACTGCACCGCCCGCCAACCAATATCACGCCGACAAAACCCTTGTGGCCAATCGATTTTATCAACTGCCGCATAAGCTCTTTCCTGTGCTTCTTTTGCAGTCGCACCAAGGGCAGTTACATTCAAAACCCGCCCGCCATTCGAAACCAACTGGCCGCTGACGATTGCTGTACTGGCGTGGAACACTTCAACATCAATACCAAAGTCTTGTTCCAAACCGTTGATATGAATCCCTTTTTCAATTTCACCGGGATAACCTTTGGCGGCCATGACCACGGTGAGTGCTGTATCGGTCCGCCAGCGCACTGATACTCTATCAAGCGTGCCATCAACTGTTGCCAATAACAAAGTGAGCAAATCATCTTTCAAACGTGGCATTAAAACTTGCGTCTCTGGATCGCCAAAGCGCGCATTGTATTCAATGAGTTTTGGCCCGTCCTTAGTCAAAATCAAGCCAGCATAAAGCACGCCGACATAAGGATGACCCGCATCTGCCATCGCTTGTATTGTCGGTTTCACAATGCGTTCCAATGCTTCAGCGCAAAGCGCATCGGTCATGCATGGGGCTGGTGAGTATGCGCCCATACCGCCTGTGTTGGGACCAGTATCGCCTTCGCCAACGCGTTTATGATCTTGCGCCGTGGCCAATGGCAAAGCGTTCACACCATCAGACAAAACAAAAAAACTTGCCTCTTCGCCTTCCAGAAATTCTTCGATGACACATTCAGCACCACCAAATCGGCCTGCAAAAACATCGGCTAAAGCGGCTTCCGCTTCTGGCAACGTCATAGCCACGGTAACACCTTTGCCTGCTGCCAAGCCATCAGCTTTGATCACAATCGGTGCGCCAGTTTTTGCAAGATAAGCCAGTGCCGATTTATGATCGGAAAAACGTCCATAAGCCGCTGTTGGAATATTATACTTAGCGCAAATATCCTTGGTGAAACCTTTGGAGCCTTCAAGTTGGGCCGCATATCTTGATGGACCAAAAGCCTTGATCCCTTCATCTGCAAGATCATCAACCAACCCGGCAACTAATGGACCCTCTGGTCCTACCACAACAAAACGAACATCATTAGCAAGACAAAACAAAATGACAGCGTCATGGTCGGTCGTATCAATATCGACACATCTGGCAACTTTGGCAATCCCAGGATTTCCCGGCGCACAATAGAGTTTGCTGAGCAGTGGGCTAGCCGATAGCGCCCAAGCCAAAGCATGTTCGCGCCCGCCGGAACCAATCAACAAAACATTCATGATCTCTTTTCCTTGCCTTTTCCCGCCTTCTCGCATTTGATGGCGCAGGAATCAAAGCGAAACTGAAATCATGTCCACCGACTGGCCTTACGACCCTGAAACCGGCGAAGTTATCGAACCTGTGAAGCCAAATGTTGCTGAGTTTTCAGTGACTGAGATTTCCCATGCCTTGAAACGCACGCTGGAAGATACTTATGGTCATGTGCGGGTTCGCGGTGAGCTTTCCGGCTATCGCGGGCCTCATTCTTCAGGCCATTGCTATTTTGCGATCAAAGACGAAGGCGCAAAACTTGACGCCGTGATCTGGCGTGGTGTGTTCAGCAAGCTCCGTTCTAAGCTACAAGAGGGCTTGGAAGTAATTGCGACCGGCAAGATCACATCCTATCCCGGCAAATCAAATTATCAGATTGTGATCGAAAATATTGAACCCGCTGGTGTTGGCGCACTCATGGCTTTGCTCGATGAACGCCGCAAAATGTTGGCTGCGGAGGGCCTGTTTGATGCTGATCGCAAAAAACCAATTCCTTATCTGCCAGCGCGGATTGGTGTTGTCACTTCGCCAACTGGCGCGGTTATTCGCGATATTTTGCATCGTTTGAATGATCGTTTCCCAAGGCATGTAATTGTTTGGCCAGTGCGCGTTCAAGGCGAAACCTCGGCCGCCGAAGTGGCCGCCGCCATTGCTGGTTTTAATGCCATGGCCAATCCGCCTGACCTCATCATTGTTGCGCGCGGTGGTGGATCGCTCGAAGACCTCTGGGGCTTCAATGAGGAAATCGTTGTGCGTGCTGTGGCCGCCAGCTCAATCCCGTTGATCTCTGCCATCGGTCATGAAACCGATACGACCCTCATTGATCTCGTCGCCGACTACCGTGCGCCAACACCAACTGCAGCTGCCGAACGCGCAGTGCCAGTGCGAAGCGAACTCTTGGCCGAACTGGCGTCCCTGACCGCTAGACGTGAGCGCGGTCTCACGCGCTATTTTGATGATCGTAAAGTGCGCCTGCGTTCTGCCGCCCGCGCGTTGCCAAAACCTGATGACATCTTGGCAATGGCCCGCCAACGGCTCGATTCAGCGAGTGCAAAATTACCGCGTTCACTTCGCTCTAACGGCCAAGTTCATGCTTTGCGTCTTACGAAGGCCACAGCCAAGCTATCGTTGCAACCACTCACCCAAAGATTAGATCAGCAAGTCCACCGGCTCAATGATCAAACGGTTAGATTAGGTCGGGCAATGAACCAGTTGATATCTCGCCGCCGTGACCGTTTGAATGCTGAAACGAAGTTATTTCAGTCATTGAGTTACAAATCCGTGCTAGCGCGTGGTTTCGCTTTGATAACTGATGCAAAAGGCCAGCCGCTCACTTCGATCAAAGCGGCGTTGCCAAATCAAGCCCTTACGATTGAATTGGCAGATGGGAAACTAGGCGTGCGAGTCGACAAAAGCCCTGGTCAAGGTTCACTCTTTTAATTCGTTGGCGAATTTGATAAAGGGACCCATGAACTATTCTGATCCCATAATCCCACAGTCGCGCGAAGCAAAACTACGTTATTTTGACGCTGATTATGAAGTTTTAGTACCGGGAGAATTTGTTCGCTGCGGAATCACAAATGACCCAATTCGGCTTGACAGCTTAAAATATTGGAGCGTTGTGCGGCAAATTGCATTTCGATCGGCAGAAGTTTCATTCCAAGACTTTTTGAAGTCTGAATCTAAGTTTAAGCGTTGAACATATATATGACAAGTCGTCGCCAGGTGAGCGATAATAGATCAGACTGAACAACCAATAAAAGATTTGTGGCTAACAACAACATCTGGATTGTATTGATTGCTCCAGCGCCGCGCGTGGGCCTACTTTGCATCCTTCGCCTAATGATGTAGATAAAGAATACGGTATTCAATACCAGCAATTGCATAATTAAAGGCGGATTGCCGGCCATAAAGTAGGCGCTAAATTCCGCCCACTGTGATTGCAGTGCAATACTATTAAACATCCTTCAATCCTTAGAGTCTCAAAAAAACAGCGCCCCTCAACACAATGTATGACGCAGAAGTTAAAGTTTGCTTGCGATGAATGGTTAGTCTGGCATAGCTTAGCGTTAATATGTATAAAACACGTCCCGACGGTTGGAGTTGAAGTAATGATTACGAATTGGACCCCTGATAGCTGGCGCAAATTTCCGGTTATGCAGGTCCCAGATTATACAGATCATGCAAAATTAAAGAGCGTAGAAGCCCAATTAGCTGGCTATCCACCTCTGGTTTTTGCAGGTGAGGCCAGAAAGCTGAAACGCAAGCTGGCTAAAGTTGCAGAGGGAAAAGCGTTTTTGCTGCAGGGCGGCGATTGCGCTGAAAGCTTTGCCGAGCATTCTGCCGATAACATTCGTGATTTTTTCCGCGTGTTTTTGCAAATGTCTGTTGTTCTGACCTTCGCTGGTGGTCAACCTGTGGTCAAAGTTGGCCGCATTGCAGGGCAATTCGCCAAACCAAGGTCTTCGCCTACCGAAACAGTGGATGGTGTCGAATACCCAATTTATCGTGGCGATATCATCAATGATTCCGAATTAACAGTTGAAGGCCGCAATCCTGATCCTGAACGCCAGATCATGGCTTATCGTCAGTCCGCTGCAACGTTGAACTTGCTCCGCGCTTTTGCCCAAGGTGGGTATGCCAATCTTGAGCATGTGCATAATTGGACCCTTGGCTTCCTAAAAGACAGCCCAGCATTCGAACAATATCAGGAGTTGTCAGATCGCATTACTGAGGCGATGGGTTTTATGAAAGCCTGTGGCATCAATGCCGAAACCGCTCCGCAGTTACGCCAAACCGATTTCTTCACCAGCCATGAGGCTTTGCTCTTAGGTTACGAGCAGGCCTTGACGCGGGTCGATTCAACATCGGGCGATTGGTATGGTACATCCGGCCACATGTTGTGGATCGGCGACCGCACCCGCCAGCCGGATCATGCACATATCGAATTCTGCCGTGGGATTAAAAATCCAATCGGCTTAAAGTGTGGACCATCGCTGAAAGCCGATGAACTCATCCGCCTAATTGATACCTTAAACCCAGAAAATGAACCCGGTCGCCTGACATTGATCAACCGTTTTGGTGCTGACAAAGTTGAAAAACACCTGCCAGAACTGATCCGTGCCGTGAAGCGCGAAGGTCGTGTTGTGGTGTGGTCCTGTGATCCAATGCATGGCAACACCATCAAAGCAACATCGGGTTACAAGACCCGTCCTTTCGATAGCATTCTTTCTGAAGTCCGCCGCTTTATGGCCATTCATCAAGCAGAAGGCACTCACGCTGGCGGCATACACGTTGAAATGACGGGCAAGGATGTAACCGAATGCACTGGCGGCATTCGCGCCCTTCGTGATGAAGATCTCAACGATCGTTATCACACTTTCTGCGATCCCCGCTTGAACGCCGCTCAAGCCCTCGAACTTTCCTTCTTGGTTTCAGAAGAAATCAAAAAAGAAATGGCCTCGCGTCCCAAAACCTCAGACGACGATTCTGCTGAAGCTGCGGAATAAAAAACACGCGGCCCTGAAATTCACAGGGCCGCGTTCTCGTTTTTCACTTCAGTCCGAAAAATGTTGCAATTCGGTTGACGATTTTTTGATGAACATCTGCGCGATTTGCGCCAATTGGATCGGTACAGATCGGGTACTCTTCGCCTTCCTCTTTCAAAATCGCCGCACCCGCTGGCTTACATTCAAGTAAAGCTGTGAAGTGGCTCGCAGGAGCGATCAGGTCGATTTCAGCTTTTGGGATCATCACGTCAAAACCACTGCCGGCTTTAACCGATGTATTGGTTGCAAAAAGCCTGTCTTTGCCCTCACCTAAACCGATTAATAAAACATCAGCAGAGACATTTTTAACGTCGGCTTGGTTCAACCCCCAGGTTAACGCAGGTTCAATGGCGGCAACTTTTCGAACGCGCGCATCCCGGTAAGTACCATTCCACTTTTCTGCAGAATATGTATTTAGATCAATGCCCCCTTTGGCAATATCTTTGCAATGCGATGAGCTCGCACCTTCTTTGGCACAATGGGCCGCATAGGTTGAAATGTCTCCGCGCACTCCGGCGATGGACAGTGCCGTCCAGCCGCCGTAAGAAAATCCAGTAGCATAAACCCGACTGAGATCTACATGATCCTTAAACTCTGGCAGTGCCGTTGCCGCTTCGAGAGCCACTTGTAAGTCTTGAACACGCGTCCAATGGTTAAGGCCGCTGGCCAAATCAAAATCCCGTGTGGTGCTATTAGGGTGGTTCACTGAAATAATAATTGATCCCTTTTCAGCCAAGCCCGCACTGAGCCACGACATGCTGCGGAAGTTTCCGCCCAAACCATGAGAGAGCAAAATCACAGGAAATTTGCCTTCTTTAATTTTTGCGTTTTCTGAGACTTGAACACCTTTGAACACGCCGTTTTCTGCAAACTGGCTAATTGTTCCATCCGTTGCAGGATACCAGATTGTATACTCAAGCGTTTTATTGAGATGCGGCGCTACCATTGATTTCAGCATAAGTCCGGCCGCTTGCTCAGCCTGTGCGAGAGTTGGCAGAGTGGTTAAGGCAAGGGCAAATAAGATGCGTTTCATGTTGGAAATCCTTTTGTTAAGTTGCCCAACCTTTCAGCCATGTTTCACAATCTCAAACGTCCTTAAACCGGTTTTAGGTCGCGCCAAACCGGTTTTAGGAGTTTAAGAAGGGGCATAATTGGAAAAAAATAATGCCCGTTCTTCCTGTGCCCATAATCATTTCCCTACTTTTATTAGGGCTTTTAGTTCAGCGATTATTGACGCGTGAAACCCATCCAACACTTTTAGCATTGATCGCTGTATGCGGTTTGCAGAGCGCTATTCTTGCACTGGTGCAATATTACGGCGTCCTGGCAATTAGGCCAATCCAACCGATAATGGCAACACTGATTCCCCCAATCGCATGGTTAGCCTTCAATCAAGCAACGGGTGAGTCTTACAAAATCAGCAAAATTTTCTGGCACGCGACTGGACCTGTTTTGGCAATCATTTGTCTCCTCGTGCAACCGATGTGGTTGGATATTCTTATTCCGCTTTCATTTGCGGCATACGGAGGTTCTATGCTTTTGCTCCTGTCGCGTGGTGAAGATAGCTTGCTCCACAGTCGCTTGGAAAGCGGATCACAATCACTTCTCGCGTGGCGTATTGTGGCGAGTTCTTTGATTGCGTCTGCCGCTTGCGATCTCATTATTGCATATGGTTTGGCAAATGGAATTGACGGATTTTTGTTGTGGGTGCCAAGTGTGGTGTCATCACTTTCCCTGCTCAGTCTGGGGGCGTTGAGCGTGTCTCACGCTATGGAAAGCCGACGTGATCTTGAGGAAGCCAGTCCCACACCGGAGGACGCCGCACGTGATCAAACCATCATGGCCCGCTTGGATGAGTACATCACTTCGCAAAAACCATATCTTGATCCGGACCTAACCCTTGCGCGATTGTCCCGCAAACTTCTCATTCCCGCCAAACAGCTTTCGACAGCCATAAACCGTGTAAAAGGTGAAAACGTTTCGCGCTACATAAATCGCCAACGCATTGAAGAAGCCTGCCGAAAATTGGAAGCTGGCCATTCAGTTACAATGGCCATGCTAGATAGTGGGTTCAATACTAAATCCAACTTCAACCGCGAATTTTTAAGACTCAAAAATCTGAGCCCCAGTAAATGGCTGGAAAACCAATCCGACGCATTGTAAACCCATTTCAGCGCCACTATATCTG
>JAYUOP010000173.1:0-3188 GCA_043760745.1 Hyphomicrobiales bacterium | reverse complement strand
ACGGAAAACACACCGGCAGGAATGCCAGCGCGCTCGGCTAATTCTGCGAGTGCTAATGCGGACAATGGCGTTTCGGCGGCGGGCTTACAAACAAAAGTACAACCGGCAGCCAATGCGGGGCCAGCTTTGCGGGTGATCATTGCGTTCGGGAAGTTCCATGGGGTGATGGCGGCAACAACTCCCACGGGTTGTTTGATGATCACGATGCGGCCATTAGGGAATGGCGATGGAATGGTTTCGCCATAAATGCGGCGGGCTTCTTCAGCGAAAAACTCAATGAACGATGCGCCATAGGCAATTTCGCCGCGCGATTCGGCCAAAGGCTTGCCCTGCTCTGCGGTCATGATCTGGGCCAAGTCTTCTTGGTTTTCCATCATCAGGTTAAACCATTTCCGCAAAACGGCAGCCCGCTCTTTGGCGGTTTTTTTGGCCCAGAGTTTCTGCGCATCATGAGCGGCTTCAATGGCTTGGCGGGTTTCGGCGGTTCCGAGCTTTGGAACAGTACCAACAATGGTTTCATCTACGGGGTTGGTGACATTGATGTTCGACGCGCCGCTAACCCATTTTCCAGCAATGTAACACTGGTCCTTGAGCAAGGACTTATCTTTCAGTATGTCCCGTAATGAAGTTGTTGTGCGCGCAATCATGGTCGTCTCCCGTTTCGATGTGATGGGGTTGTTAGCACAGCATTTGAGAAGTCTCAAACATGAG
Source organism: Hyphomicrobiales bacterium (assembly GCA_043760745.1). Taxonomy (GTDB): domain Bacteria; phylum Pseudomonadota; class Alphaproteobacteria; order Rhizobiales; family Aestuariivirgaceae; genus Aestuariivirga. The sequence goes on along the minus strand of JAYUOP010000173.1, from coordinate 2,477 downwards.
AGATATACGGAGAACACATGGCCATTAAAGCGCTGATATTTGATCTCGATGGAACGCTGGTTGATACCGCACCCGATTTAATGGCGTCCACAAATCACGTCTTGGGTTTGCTTGGTCGCCGGGCGATTACGATGCAAGAGGTCCGAAGTTTTGTAGGTCACGGCGCAAAAGCCCTGATCGAGCGCGGCTGCAATGCGACGGGCGCACCAGTCGAGCCTGCAGATTTGGAACGCTTGTATCAAGCGTTCATTGTCTATTATTCAGAAAATATTGCAGTCAACAGCCAGATTTTTCCGGGCGTAGTGCAGCTTTTAGAGCGATGCCATGAGGCTGGAATAAAGTGTGGTGTTTGCACGAATAAATTGGAAAGCCTTTCCGTGCGGCTAATCGATGAAATCGGCTTGGCGCGGCATTTCGGATGTATTATTGGGCCGGATACGGTTGGCATTGCCAAGCCCAATCCAGCGCCTTACTTTGAAGCTGTGCGACGTTTAGGCGTGGCTCCCGAACACTCAATTATGTTTGGCGATAGCGAAACGGATATTTTGACCGCGAAGGCTGCTGGCGTGCCAGTGATTGCTGTGCCATTTGGCTACACACCGCAACCGGTTGAGACTTACAATCCTGATTACTTGGTTCAGCATTACGATGAGATTTGGCCGCTGTTAGAAAAACACTATTTTGGATGAGCGCGGAAGAATGCAATCACATCGTTCAGAACAGGCGCCTGCCAACGCAATGGTTTGGCGTTACTCAATAGAATTCCAACGTGACCAAGATTTTGATATTCTTTGAGGGTGGCTTTCGCTCCTAGCAGCTTTGCGAGAGCGCGGCTGTTGCGGGGGTAAACTGTTGTGTCTTTTGCGCCATGCAGCAACAGGGTTGGTGGTGTGTTTTCGGCGGCGTAATTAATCGGTTGGGTGGAGCTAAGATCTGGCCATTGGCCAAAAGCATCAACTGTCGATGGCACGTCAAGCGGCACGAAATCATATGGTCCAGCAAGTAATGCGGCTGCCCGGATGGTTGTACGGTCAACGCCGGAAGCTACAAAAAACTCCGGATTGAGCATGGCTTGAGCGAGATTGTAAGCCCCGGCTGAATGCCCCATGAGATAGATTGCAGTGTTGTCCCCACCATAAACGCTTGCGGATTTTTGCGCGAATGCGATGGCTTCGGCAGTGTCTTCGACGAATGCAGGATAGCGGTGCCCCGGCACAAGGCGGTAGTTCGACACAAACACAATGTAACCTTGTGAAGCCAGTGCGCGACCGAGGAAACCGTAATCTTTTTTATCGCCGGAGGACCATGAGCCGCCGTGAATAAATACAATAACCGGGAACGGGCCAGCACTTGTTGGCGCATAAACATCAAGGCGGTGACGTGGGTCGGTGCTGTAAGCCACGTCGGTTGCTGTGCGAGCTGAACCTTTGTCATAAGGGAGAAGTTCATCAATTGCTTGCAATGGCATTTGCGATGCGCGGAGCAACCAGATGATGAGGATAAGGATTGTAATGGTGAAGAGGATTTTCATATCGTTTAAGTTACCTCGTGGGTTCCCTCATCCGGCGTTTCACGCCACCTTCTCCCGCGAGCGGGAGAAGTAATAGAATGCTCAATTCTCCCGCTTTCGGGAGAAGGTGGGGCGGATGCGCAGGATGAGGGAACTTCGAACTCAATGCAAAATCTGGCTTAAGAACAATTTCGTGCGTTCGCTTTTGGGATTGGTGAAGAACTCAGCTGGCGAATTTTGTTCAACTATTTGGCCGCGATCCATGAAGATCACGCGATTGGCAACTTGGCGCGCAAAACCCATTTCGTGGGTCACGCAGAGCATTGTCATGCCACTCTCAGCAAGATCGACCATCACTTCGAGAACTTCCTTGATCATTTCCGGGTCAAGGGCGGATGTTGGTTCGTCAAACAACATGATCTTAGGGTTCATGCAAAGAGAGCGAGCGATGGCAACGCGCTGCTGCTGACCACCGGAAAGTTGACCGGGATATTTCAAAGCTTGTTCTGGAATTTTAACGCGTTCCAAATATTTCATGGCGATTTCTTCAGCATCTTTTTTCGGTAATTTTCGCACCCAGATCGGAGCCAGCGTCAGGTTTTCCAAAATGGTGAGATGCGGGAAAAGATTGAAGTGCTGAAACACCATGCCAACTTCTTTGCGGATTTCGTCGATCTTTTTGAGATCGTTGTTGAGCTCAACGCCTTGCACAAAAATCTGGCCTTTTTGATGCTCTTCAAGACGATAGATGCAGCGAATAAGCGTGGATTTTCCGGAGCCCGACGGGCCGCAGATAACAATTCGCTCGCCCTTATGGACCGATAAATTGATATCGCGCAGGACGTGAAATTCGCCGTACCATTTATTCATGTTTGCTATGGCAATGGCCACTTCGGTTGATGACATGGCTTTACCTCTTATGGCCCGTATTGAGCCTGCGTTCGACATATTGAGAATAGCGGGACAT
>JAYUOP010000172.1:0-3204 GCA_043760745.1 Hyphomicrobiales bacterium | reverse complement strand
TTCAGCTTGCCAAATGTAAAGCCTGAATAGATCAAACCCAGCAACGCGCCGCCTAAGATAACGCGGTAGATCACAAAAGGCAGAAAGCTGTGGTTGCGGATCAAGCGCATCAAGAATGCGATGGTCATGAGGCCAATGAAGAAGGTGAGGACACCACACAAAATCATCGGACCTGTGATCGGGTCATGATTTTTAATCGCATGGCCAATTTTAACAATTGAGCCCGCAGCATTGGCTGGAATGGAAATTAAAAATGAAAACCGCGCTGCGTCAGAGCGCAGAAATCCAAGTGCGCGTCCGGCCGTCATTGTTATGCCAGAACGGCTGGTGCCGGGGTTGAGCGCAAGCATTTGGGCCAAGCCAATATAAAGCGCAGTCTTTGGCGTAATGTCGGCAACACGGTTGCGGTTCACGCCATAAGCATCGGCGGCATAAAGTGCCAAACCAAAGACGATCGAGTTGATCGCGATAATCAAAGGCGAACGTAACATTTGATCGAAATGTGTAACTTGGAAAATCAGGCCCAAAGCCATAACCGGAATGGAAGCGATGATAACATTGATCACCAGCTTGGAAGCGGCGGTTGTTTGGCGCCTGATCAAATCAAGAAGGCCGCGGAACATCGAAACCACATCACGCCAGAAATAAAGGATGGTCGCCATAACGGTTCCGACATTGGTTATTGCATCAGTCAGCGCGCCCTGATCAGGCCAGCCAGTGAGGGCTGGCACTAAAATATCATGGCCAGAAGATGAAATCGGAAGATATTCGGTGATACCTTGAATCAACGCCAAAACGATAATTTGCTCAATCGACATTAACTTCCCCGATTTACCTTAGTATACTGATTTCTTGCTGCTATAACGGACAGGGCTTATATGCCAATTATTGGTTAAGACAATATGCGGCACGCCCCTTAATTTTTGTTTAGACTGGTCAGAATAATCGATGCCCAAACTTTATCATTTTACACTTGATCCCTATTCGCGGCGCGTACGTCTAAGCCTCGCGGAATATGGCGAAGCTTGCCAATTGGCCGATGAGCGCGCTTGGATGCCAAGCCAAACTGTACGCGATTTAAATCCATCGGGATTATTGCCAGTGTTTGTGGAAGATTCTGGTTTGGCCATTGGTGGCATTGAAGCTTTGAGTGAATATCTGGAAGAAACCCGCATGGGCAAAGCCAGGCTGTTGCCGGGCAATGCTTTTGCCCGTGCCGAGATCAGAAGATTGGTCGCTTGGTTTGATGTGAAATTCTATACCGAGGTGACTGAACCGTTGCTGACCGAAAAAGTGATCAAGCGCTTCATGGATTATCACGCAGGCGGCGGTGCCCCTGATATGGCGCGAGTTCGCAGTGCCAAAGCACGGATCAAGCCGCATCTGGATTATGTGGCTTATTTGGCCGAGGAGCGCTCTTGGCTGGGCGGCGAAGATTTGTCGCTGGCCGATTTGGCGGCGGCTGCGCACATCTCAGCCATTGATTACTTAGGCGATATCGATTGGTCAGAAAATCCGGTGGCTAAAAGCTGGTATCAACGCATCAAGTCAAGGCCGTCTTTCCGCGTGCTGCTGGCAGACACACTGCCGGCGATGCCAGCCTCGCCAAATTACGCTGATCTTGATTTCTGATTTAGTCACGGCGCTCAAAGCCAAGGCACTGGAGTTGAGCTTTGACGATGTGCGCATAACATCAGCAGCTTTGAGTTCAAGTGTTGGTGCTGAACTTGAAGCCTATGTAGCCGCAGGCCATCACGGAGACATGGGATGGATGGTTGAAACACTTGATCGCCGCAAATCACCAGATGCAATGTGGGTTGATGCAAAGTCGGCCATTATGCTCGCGGTGAATTATGACCAAGGTTTGGATGTTTTTGCTAGGCTAGAGAAAAAATCAAATGGCGTGATTTCAACATATGCATTGAACCGCGATTATCACGATGTGATCAAATCGAAACTGAAAATTTTGGCGACGTGGTTTGCAAACGAGAGTGGTCATGATGTGAAAGTGTTTGTGGACACTGCACCACTCATGGAAAAGCCATTGGCCGCGCAAGCGGGCTTGGGCTGGCAGGGCAAACATACCAATCTCGTTTCGCGCAAATTGGGCTCATGGTTTTTTATCGGTTCGATTTTAACAACAGCAGAATTGGATTTTGATGAAGCCGAGATTGATAACTGTGGATCTTGCCAAGCTTGCGTGGACATCTGCCCAACCAAAGCATTTAACGGCCCACACCAGATTGATGCACGGCGTTGCATTTCATATTTGACGATTGAACATAAAGGCCACATCCCCCCTGAATTTCGCAAAGCGATGGGCAACCGGATTTATGGCTGCGACGATTGTTTGGGTGTTTGCCCGTGGAATAAATTTGCACGGGAATCGTCAGAAATAAGATTAAAGGCACGCGAAGAATTGGTCTCACCATCACTGAACGAATTGCTGACGTTGGATGATGCGGAGTTTCGAAAACTGTTTTCAGGTTCGCCTGTCAAACGTATTGGGCGTGATCGTTTTATACGCAATGTTTTAATAGCCGCTGGCAATAGCAATGATCCAAATTTGCTTTTTGCAGTGCGAGCTTTGCTGAATGATCCTTCAGCTATTGTTAGCGAAACGGCAAATTGGGCAATGCAGGAACTATCGGTATGAAACATCTCCTCTGTTTTGGTTTTGGTTTTTCAGCTGAGGCTTTGGCTCATAAGCTTAATCCTATTGAATGGAGTGTCACTGGAACTAGTCGATCACCAGAAGGGGTCGCATCAATTAATGCACAAGGCTTTGAAGGTGTTATGTTCAGTGAGCTTCAAGCGATTCCGGAATCGGTAACGCATATCGTAACATCAGTGCCACCAAGCGATGATGGCGACCCAGTTTTACTGCGCTTCAAAGATGAGCTAACGGCCCGTGCTAAATCATTTGATTGGGTCGCCTATCTTTCAACCACGGGTGTGTATGGTGATCGCGCCGGTGCGTGGGTGGATGAGGACAGCGATCTTCAACCCAACACAGATCGTGGGCAACGCCGTGTTGATGCGGAAGCTGCATGGCAGCAGATTGCGGGTTTGCCGCTTCATATTTTTAGACTGGCGGGAATTTATGGGCCAGGACGAAATGCGTTTGAAAATTTGAAATTAGGCAAGGCGCAGCGGGTGATTAAGCAGGGTCAAATTTTTAGTCGCATCCATGTTGAAGATATA
>JAYUOP010000171.1:0-8040 GCA_043760745.1 Hyphomicrobiales bacterium | reverse complement strand
ATGATTACGATAAGCAGGGCACGATTAGCGTTTTAAAGGGTGTGAGCGCTGAAATCATTGGCAAAGATCAGGGGCAGGGCGTTCTGATCATTGATGATTTGGTCGATACTGGAGCAACTGCGCGTGTGGTGCGAGAAATTCTTCCCAAAGCGCATTTCGCTGCGGTATACGCCAAGCCACAGGGACGGCCTTTGGTTGATTCCTTTGTGACTGAGGTAAGCCAAGATACGTGGATCTATTTACCTTGGGATATGGGATTGTCTTTTGCACCACCTTTAAAGGATGGCGCACAAGTTTAATCCGAAGACAGTTGTGCGGGCGTGGCGTAATGGTAGCCGCAACGGACTTAAAATCCGTTTTTCGCAAGGAAGTGCCGGTTCGAGTCCGGCCGCCCGCACCAGTCTTTGCTCTTTTGTTCTGCGACTTGAGCAGCCTCCAAATTATTACTGATTCCCTCATCCTGAGGCGAGAGTGAAGCGAGCCTCGAAGGGGCTTTGTGGACACGATCAGGGTGCTTCGAGGCTCGCAAATGCTCGCACCTCAGCTTGAGGGTGGAGTTGGGGAAGATTACAACGGCGCTTCCGGGTCCCTGTTGAATCAACGCTAGATTCATTTATCATCGGCATTTCTTAATGTGGAGTGACGCGCGATGATGAATTCTGTGGCCAATGAAAAACTTGATGCGGCATTGGCTGATGCGATTGAAAATTATCGGGTTGCGCGGCCTAAAACGGAAGCGCTGCATGCGCGCGCTAAAGCGGTTATGCCGGGTGGCAATACGCGCACGATATTGTTTACGGCACCGTTTCCCATTCGCGCTGAACGCGCTGAGGGTTCCACGATCTGGGATATTGATGGCCATCGGTACACCGATTATCTCGGCGAATATTCGGCAGGGATTTATGGTCATTCAAACCCGGTGATCAAAGCTGCGGTTTCCAAGGCGATGGAAACAGGGCTCAATATGGGCATGCATCACACCCGCGAAGTGGAATTTGCCGAGGTTGTAACCAAGCGATTTGATTTGGATCAGGTGCGGTTTACGAACTCAGGCACGGAGGCCAATATGATGGCGCTGGCGGCGGCGCGGTGTTTTACGGGGCGCAAAAAAATCATGCCAATGGAAGGCGGATATCATGGCGGCACATTGTATTTCATGCATGGGGCATCGCCGGTAAATGCGCCGTATGAGCATGTATTGGGTGTTTTTAATGACGTTGAAAAAACGCGGGCGTTGATTTCCGAACATGCGCATGATTTGGCGGCAGTGATTTTAGAACCGATGTTGGGTGGCGGTGGTTGTCTTTTAGCGTCGCAAGAATTCTTACAAATGCTGCGCGATGAAACGACGAAACATGGCATTGTCTTGATTTTTGATGAGGTGATGACATCGCGCTTGCATCCCCGAGGACTTTCAGCGGAGATTGGTATTCAACCGGATTTGAAGTCTCTCGGCAAATATATTGGCGGAGGCATGAGCTTTGGCGCCTTTGGTGGCAGGGCGGAAATCATGGCGCAGTTTGATCCTGCGAGCCCGAATGCGCTTCCGCATGCTGGAACTTTCAATAATAACACCCTGACGATGACGGCTGGTATTGCCGGCATGACTGAGGTTTTTACAGCGAAAGCTTGTGTCGCGCTAAATGCCCTCGGTGATCAATTGCGTGAGGATATCAACGCATTGTTCATGCGTTACCAGGCACCGCTACAGGCTAAGGGCGTGGGATCTATGATAACGATCCATCCGCTGGCAGGCGAAATCAATGGCCCTGATGATACCGATCGCGCCGATATGCGGATTAAAAGATTGCTTTATTTACACTTGATCGAGAATGAAATTTACATGGCAGAACGGGGCTTTATCGCCCTTTCTATGGAAATCACTGCAGGTAAAAATGAAATATTATTGACCGCACTAGAAAGCTTTGTGCAGCGTTATGGCAAAGTGTTGGCGTTATGAGTGCGGACGGTAACAACCGCTTTAATAAACAAGATCTCTGGCAAAAAGATCATGATCATTACTTACATCCTTGGACACATTTTGATAGTTTCAAGAAGGAAGGATCGCTGTTTATTGTTGAAGCAGAAGGCACACATATCACTGATATAAACGGCAAGCGCTATCTCGATGGGCTTGGCGGCATGTGGTGTGTGAACATCGGATATGGCCGCAATGAGATGGCGGAAACCATGGCGGAGCAAGCGCGGCTTTTGGCTTATGCTAATCCGTTTGTCGATATGAGTACTGCTCCCGCCGCAGAATTGGCGGCGAAACTTGCGGAACTCGCACCCGGTGATCTTAATCATGTGGCTTTTTCAACGTCTGGTTCTTGCGCCAATGATACCGCCATTCGGCTTGCGCATTTTTATCATGCAAGGCGCGGGGAGCCATCTCGCAAACATATCATCTCGCGGCACAATTCATATCATGGCTCAACTTACTTGACGATTTCCGTTGGCAATCGCTATGGCGATCGTACTGAAAATTTTCATTACATCTCTGACTTTATCCACCATCTTTCAGCACCTTATCCATATCGCCGCCCAGATGGCATGACCGAAGATCAGTTCACGGATTATTTGGTGGACGAGTTCAAGGCGAAAATCCGCGAAGTGGGTGCATCAAATATTGCGGCGTTTATTGCTGAACCCATTCAAGGTTCAGGTGGTGTGGTGACCCCGCCGCCCGGCTATTTAAAGCGCATGTGGGAGGTTGCCCACGAGAATGGAATTTTGTTTATTGCTGATGAAGTGGTGACAGCATTTGGCCGTTTGGGACATTGGTTTGCCAGCGAAGATGTGTTTGGCATTGTGCCGGATATCATAGTCACCGCTAAAGGTTTGACGTCCGGTTATTTGCCACTCGGCGCTACAATCTTTTCTGATCGGATTTATGAATCTATTAGCCAGCCCGGACCAGATGTTTGGTTTGCGCATGGGTTTACCTATTCGGGTCACCCGATTTGCTGTGCCGTGGGTTTAAAAAACATTGAGATTATTGAGCGCGAGGGTTTGCTTGATCATGTGAAAGTGGTTGGTGACCATTTTGAAAAGCGATTGAAGGAATTGGAAGATTTGCGCATTGTTGGCAATGTGCGCGGCAAACGGTTGATGATGTGCGCTGAATATGTTGCTGATAAAAACACCAAGGCGCATTTGCCGGATGAGGTTGGAATTTCCAAGCGTATCTCACGTCTGTGCGAGGCGCGCGGGCTTTTGGTGCGCCCGATTGGTCATCTTGATGTGATGTCACCGCCGCTGACTTTAAGTATCAAAGAGGCTGATTTTTTGGTTGATACTTTGGGCGATGCCATTGAAGAAGCGACGCATAATTTGGTCAAAGAGGGTTTGCTGCCGGGGGCTTGAGACGCATTTTCTTTGGAAGCGGAGGGTGAATTGCAGTTGAGTTTAAGTGCCCTCATCCGCCCTTTGGGCACCTTCTCCCATGCGAAGGCGCACGGGAGAAGGCCAATAAAATCAGCCTTCTCCCGTTTGTCCTTACAAATGGGAGAAGGTGGCCGACAGGCCGGAAGAGGGACTACTGGTGTCACATGCAATCACCCTTCATGAGAGAAGAACTTCAGAACTTAAATCTCGCAGAAGAATATGTCTTCTGGCCCGTCCTTTTCGTCGATTTGCTGGCCGATACGGGTGGCGCCGAGTTTCCATGCGAGACCGTGCGAGGCTTCATTTGTGGGGGCGATTGAAAGAACATAGCCGCTGAGGCCTTCCGTTTTAGCCCAGCCCAAAAACCCGTTTAAGGCTTCAAACATATAACCCTTGCGGCGGTGTTCTTCAAAAATGCCGTAGCCAATTTCGGTGGCCAGTAATTCATCATCCCCGAGTTTGAAGGGCATTGGCAAATGATGACAATTCATGCTGCCGATGACTTCTCCAGTATCTTTGAGAACGATAGCGCGGATGGACCATGGCGCAAAACGTGGGTTTTCGATCCATTGTTTTTTGCGGAGTTCAAAGACCCACGCTTCTTTGAACCATTCTTCTGGCAATTGTTCTGAGATAACCCGACTAGCCACGCGGCGGTCTTTTGCGGCAGTGGCGGCAAGGCCTGCCAGTGGAACAGTTTGGAGATAAAGGCGGTCGGTTTCGATGCGGATCATAAGGCATTCTTTACATGTTGAGCGAGTTCGCCTTTCGGCATGATTTCGACACCGTCAAGGCCTAGCCATTCTGCCATGAGCAGAAGTTCATTGCTTAGCGCTTCGGCGGTTTCGGCGATATCGGCGTGTGGTTCAATGTGCGACGCATTGGCGCGCAAGACTTTAGCTTGGCGATCGGCTTTCAGGCAGACGCGGCCAGCAAAGCGATCGCCGTCCAAAAACGGCAAGACATAATAGCCAAATTTTCGTTTCTCTTGAGGGGTATAGATCTCAATGCGGTAGTGAAAGTTGAAGAGACGTTCGGCCCGGTCGCGGTCCCAAACGATGGGATCAAAGGGAGAGACCAACGCTGTTCCGCCAGCGGTTTTGGGTAATTTTGCGCTAGGGTGGAGATAGGCTTGTGGTTTCCAATCTTCGACTTTTACCGGGATGAGGTCGCCGTTTTCAACGAGCTCGGCAAGGGCAATTTTGGTTTCGGCCACGGGTAGACGGAAGTAATCCCGGAGATCAAACTCCGTGCCAAGCCCAAGGGCGGAGGCGCTGAGGCGCAAGAGTTCGCGAAAGATTTCGGGTTCGGAAGGCGTTGGTAGATTGAGAATTTCGGCGGGGATTACGTTTTCGGTGAGATCATAAATCCGTTCAAAAGCGGGGCGCGCCGTTGTTGTGATATGACCTTGGTCAAACAGCGTTTCGAGCGCCATTTTGCCTTTGCTCCAGCCCCACCAACCGCCTGCACCTTTGCCAGCGTCTGGCATATCGCTGACCGCTGTTGGGCCATGGCGCTTGATGAAGTTGAGCACGGTTTTGAGGTAAGCTTTTTCGTCACTCGCAAACTGGCTCATGCTGCCATATTTGCCTTTGCCGTTTTTGGCGCGGTCGGTGCGCCAGCGCATGAGTGGATGAAGGGGCAGGGGAACGAGGCTTGCTTCATGACACCAGCATTCAAACATTGTGCGCTTGGTATTATCGAAAGTGCGGGCGTCTAGGGTTGCGTGGTCGTAAGCGCCAAGCCTTGCATAGAGCGGCAAGTAATGCGAGCGCACGAGAACGTTGACGCTATCCAATTGCAGCAAATTGATCTGCTGAATAGTTTTTTGCATTTGTGACCATGTCGGTTTTTTGTCACGTACGGGGTGGTTGAACCCTTGGGAATACAATGCGATGCGGCGTGCTTCGGCGATTGTTAGGGTCGATTTCATGCCAGAGGTTTTCGTAAACGAATTTTGGCATCTGCATAACCACACGTGTTGTACAGTTTTTTAGCATTAAGATTTTGGGCCAAAACGCCAATTGTTATTTCCTTCCGGCCAGCTTCTTTGGCAAGCTTTTCGCACGCGTTTATCAGCGCCCGACCAACACCAAGGCCGCGCGCATTTTCAACGACAACCAGTTCGCCGATGTGGGCAAGCGTGTGGGCATATTCTTCTTCATCGCCGCTCATTTCGATTGCTGTAAGTACCGAAGCGAGACCAATTGGAATACCATTGCGCTCAGCTAACAAAATGTGTCCAGCCAGTGCACCGCAATCGCCCCAAATTTTATCAAGGCATGATTGATCAAAATCGCTAGCCGTTTTGTAGTGTGCAGCAAGCGGATATTCAAAGGCTTGCAAAACGCGCAATAGCTGGAGAACCACAACGTCATCCTCGCGCGTTGCTTCTCTGATGGTAAGATCGTTAATTATGCGGCCTCGTGATGCCAAACAGCAGCAGCGGGATTTGCGGCTGTGGCGCTTAAATTTGTGTTCAGCTTATAAAGCGTTGAGCAATAAGGGCAGATGATTTCGGCGGCGGTGCCCATGTCCAGAAACACATGCGGATGGTCATTGGGTGGTTTGGCGCCAATGCACATAAAGCGCGTTGCGCCGATTTCAATGGCGGCGACACCGAGGTCATTTTGAAAATAAGGGGTGGAAGAAGCGGCCATTTATTCCTCTAAGATTTGGACAATCACATGGCGATAGCATATCTCATATTCCATGGACAGATTCAATTCAGACGGTGTGGAGATTGCTTTCGAAGTTGTGGGGGCAGGCCCGCCAATCCTCTTGATTCACGGGTTTGCTTCCAATTCATATGTGAATTGGCGTGATACGGGCTGGGTGAAAACGCTGGTTGATGCTGGCCGGCAGGTGATTTCGATTGATAATCGTGGGCATGGTCAGAGCGAAAAACTTTATGATTCTGCACAGTATTTGGCAGTGGAAATGGCGGAAGACGCGCGGCGGCTTTTGGACCATCTCTCTATCGAGAAGGCTGATGTCATGGGCTATTCGATGGGTGCACGGATTTCGGCATTTTTGACAATTAATCATCCGGTGCGAGTTCGCAGTGTGGTTTTTGCGGGGCTCGCCTCGCGGTTGGTGACCGGTGTTGGTGGAGGATCGCTCATCGCAGCAGGATTGGAAGCCGCGACGATGGCTGAAATCGAAGATCCCAACGCGAAGGCCTTTCGGCGATTTGCCGAGTCCACGGGAAGTGATTTGCGGGCGTTGGCGGCTTGCATTCGCTCGGCGCGGGTAAAAATTACAGCGGAGGCGATGGCAGCAATTTCTTGCCCGGTTATGGTGGTTGCTGGTGACAAAGATGATGTGGCGGGGGAAATTGCGCCGATCTTAGCTTTAATACCGGGTTCGCGCGGTGTTTCACTGGCAGGGCGCAACCATATGAACGCCGTTGGCGATAAGGAATTCAAAAATAAGGTGATACAATTTTTAGTTGCATAAATTTTTATTGCAATTTAAAATACATGTAAACGGATTTATAACTTATTCGCGCTACGAAAACCTTGTCGTTTGTCGCGTTTTGGAGATTTAAATGAAGACTTCGTTTTCCGTATTAGCTTTAGCCGTATTCATGACCAGTGCGTCCAGCATGTTGGTTTCGCAAACAGCGTTTGCAGAAGATCAAGAGCCTACTATTGCTGATGATTCTGGTATGGGTGGACCAGATTCAGAAGTTGTGAATGATGATTTTGAAGGCCTTAATCCTTACGATCCAATCGTAAACGAAGACGGCACAATTTCTTGCAGAGACTGCGAAGTTAATGTTTCTGATGAAAATGTTGATCCGGAAATTTACCAGACATCAGGTGGTCCGGAAGTACAGCACACCATGAACGAAGCGCCATCGACACGCCCGTCGGTTTCTTTCAATTCGTCGAGTGACGATGGTGACACGTTCCACGAAATCATGCGCAAGAAACGCCGGGCTGCGCGCTCTAACTAAGAATTTATAGCTTTGATTTTGGGAGGTCCACTTGCGGAAGCAAATGGGTCTCCTTATTTCTTGTGAACTATGATAAGGTTTTGAATGGGAGAAGCGATTATGAGCTCACAATCTGCGCAGTCAAATTCAATCGGCAAAATTGACCCCGTATGGGATCGTATTCGCCATGAAGCAGAGGATTTAGCGCGGGCAGAACCCGGGCTTGGTGGCTTTGTGTTTTCTTCCATTCTCAGCCATTCAACTTTTGAGCGGGCTTTGGTGCATCGTTTAGCGCAGCGCTTAGGCAATGCCGATTTGGGTTCTGATTTTGTTGTGCAAGCTTTCGATGATGCTTTAGAAGCTGAGCCCGATATTGGCCATGCCGCGCGGGCTGATATGATGGCCACATTTGAGCGCGATCCCGCTTGCCACCGCTATATTGATCCACTCTTGTATTTCAAAGGTTATCAAGCCGTTCAAACCCACCGCATGGCGCACAGGCTTTGGCATATGGGCCGAAAAGATTTCGCATATTATTTGCAAAGCCGATCCTCGATGATTTCGTCCATCGATATCCATCCTGCTGCTAAAATTGGTCGCGGATTTATGATGGATCACGGGCATGATGTGGTGATTGGTGAAACCACAGTGATCGAAGACAACGTGTCCATTATGCAGGGGGTTACGCTTGGTGGCACCGGCAAAGAAAATGG
>JAYUOP010000170.1:0-23032 GCA_043760745.1 Hyphomicrobiales bacterium | reverse complement strand
ATAGGCTGTGACCACTGCACCATTGGCGGGAGCGGCAAAAACACTCCCAGAGATGATGAATTTACCGTCTTTCTCAACTTGATCGGCCATGCCTTTGAGGCGGGTTTTTTCGTTGCGCTCGCTGGTTTGCAGCGCCGTCCACCAGCCTGATGATGCAAGTTGGTTTTTATCGCGCAAGGACGAGATTAAAAGTCCAGCGGTGGGGAACGTCCAGAGAGCAACAATGATCAGCACGACAAGATGTGTCATGAAGCGGGATGGCTCTAGAGCAAAGCGTTTAAACATATCAGTGGCCTCTCGCTTCCGCATTGGCTTGCCTGATGTTCCAGATCATGATTGGTAAAACGGCGATCATAATGATGATCGCGATGGCAGCACCGCGCCCGCTATCGCCACCACCTTGGAACATCCAATTATACATGAGATTGGCAAGCACGATGGTGTCCCACTGGCCGTTGGTCATGGTCAAGACAATGTCGAAAACCTTGAGGACCAGAACCGTGATGGTGGTCCAGACAACAAGAATAGTGCTGGAGATTTGTGGCACCATGATGCGGTAGAAAATCTTGAATGGGCTTGCGCCATCAATGGTTGCCGCTTCAATGGTGTCTTCTGGAATACCGCGCAATGCGGCAGACAAGATGACCGTGGCAAAGCCGGTTTGAATCCAAATCAGGATGACCATAAGGAAGAAGTTGTTCCAGAATGGCAGGGAAATCCAAACCTGCGGGTCACCGCCAAAATATTCGACGAGAGCATTGAGTATGCCAATCTGCTCCTGCCCTTCGCCGCGGTAATCATAAACAAATTTCCAGATCACGCTGGCGCCAACGAAGGAAATTGCGAGTGGCATGAAGATCAGGCTCTTGGCAAGGTTGCCCCACCAGATACGATCGGTGAGGACAGCAATGACCAGTCCGAATAATGTGCAAGCGGCGGGCACGACCGCAAGCCACATGATATTATTGAAAATCGATTGACGAAACTCTTCGTTGGAAAATGCCCAAGCATAATTTTCAAGACCAACAAATTTGTCATCAGCGCGATCAAAGAAAGATAAGCGAAAAGTTTCAAAAACCGGGAAGATCAAATAAACGGTAAGCAAGATGATTGCTGGTGCGAGGAAAAGCCATGGGCGTATTGCTGCCTGCCAGCGCAAATTATTGACAGCTGCAAGAGTGTTAGAAGTACCTGCCGGGAAGACCCGATCAAGCAACCAGTTTGAACCATAAAAATATCCGAAACAGCCACCCACACCAATACAAATGGTGATGAATGCTGAAAGGAGCTGTGCCGTCATGACAAACTCTCCGCAATTTATTTATATGGAAAAATGATAGAGGATGTTCCGGAGTAAGTTTACCCCGGAACTTCACACGTGACAACGTTGGAGGAGGTAACGTTGCTTAATTTAAATCATCCCAAACTTTTTGGATTTCGGCGGCAACATCGGCAGAAGATTTTCCACCGACGAAATCAACCATGCCAGTCCAGAATGCGCCAGCACCAATCTTGCCGGGCATCAGGTCGGAACCGTCAAACCGGAAGGTGGAGGCCGTTGCCATGATGTCACCCTGTTTGCGGGCAGCGTCATTGGCGTAAGCTGCGGGGTTTGCAGACTTCAATGGGGTCAAGAAACCACCATCAGCCATCCAAAGTTCATGGGCCAGTGGCATCTTCAGGTATTCAATGAAGGCGCGGGCGGCTTTTGAGTCCTTAGAAATCGTGAACAGGGTGCCAGCACCCAGAACCGGTTTTCCAAGATCAGCTCTAGCAGCGTAAGTAGGGAAGTAGAAGAAGTCTGCATCTACGCCCATCTTCGTGCCTTCTGGGAAGAATGAAGGAATGAAAGAAGCTTGGTGATGCATGTAGCATTTTGGCGGGGTCGAGAAGAGACCCTTCGGGCTATCGCGGAAGTCGATTGAGGCCACACCTGCCGCACCGCCATCAACATAGGCATCATTTTTGGCGAATGAACCAAAAATATCCATGGCATTAAGAACTGCGGGATCAGTGAACTTCACGGAGTTATTTACCCAACCATCATAAACGGCAGGGGTTTGTGTCCGCAGCATAATGTCTTCAATCCAGTCAGTTGCTGCCCAGCCGGTAGCACCGCCTGAACCCAGACCAATGCACCATGGCTTGCCACCGTCTTTGACGATCTTGTCAGAAAGAGCGATCAAGTCTTCCATGGTGGTTGGAACAGCATAACCTGCATCCTTGAAGTTTTCTGGGCTGAACCAGACCAAGCTTTTCACGTCGGTCTTGTAAGCGAAACCGAAGAACTGTGGAGCGCCTGCTTTATCTTTGGCGGTGCCGATATCGACCCATGATTGGCCAGCGCCGTAGTTTTCGACCATCCATGCTTTGTCAGCATCGGCGAGTGGTGTCAGCAAACCTTTGCTAGAGAGATCAGCGATCAGGCCGGGTTGTGGCAATACTGAAATATTTGCAGGTGAACCGGCTTGTAGATCAATAACAACTTGTTGCTCATAGTTTTCCGAAGATGAGTATTTCACATCAGCGCCGGTGGCTGAGCGGAAGTATTCCAAAACCACTTGGACATGGGTTTCATCATCGCCGCGCCATGGTCCGAAAATTGTCAAGGTTTCACCCTTGAGATCAACTTTCTTCAATTCATCAAGATTTGCCCAAGTGAATTTGGCATCTTCGCCGGGCTTATATTTCATTTCAGCAAGTGCTGGGGTGGCAAGGGTCAGGGCCAAAATACCTACACCGAGCAGAAAAGATTTTTTCATGAGTCGTTCTCCCAATTGACGTTTCCTTGTCAAAAACCATGGGCCGGGATTAATATTGTTTTTTCCCAAAGCGCTTTGACAAATTCATGATTCAATTTTTTGAGCCAGCAGTCAAGGAAAATGCAAATAATTCGATTGTGCAGTGCACTCAATGTGGGCAGCGGACGACAATATATTGAAAGGGCTTTGGAAGTATGTCATCAATTGTGTATGAATCTCAAACAGTTGGCTGAACATCTAAAACTGTCGCAAACCACCGTTAGTCGCGCCCTCAATGGTTATCCGGAAGTGGGTGAAGCAACGCGGAACAGGGTCAATGATGCCGCCTTGCGGTTTGGTTATCGGCCAAACCCACATGCGATGCGGCTTGCAACGGGGCGTTCACATGTGATCGGGCATGTTTTGCCATCCGATAAAATGCTGCAGATCGATCCGCATTTCTCGGATTTTATTGCTGGTGCAGGCGATGTTTATAGTGCCAGCGGTTTTGATGTAATGTTGCACATCGGAGGCTCGGAGGATGAACAGACGGTTTACCGCCGTTATGCGCAAAGTGGGGCGGTTGACGGCGTTGTTGTCATGGGACCGCGTATCAATGATTGGCGTATTGAATATCTTACCGAACTCAAGTTACCATTTATTGTGCATGGTCGTGTTGGTAATACAGAGGAAGGTTATGCTTGGCTTGATATTGATAATCGCGGCGCATTCCGACAAGCCACCAAACTTCTCACCGATCTTGGTCATCGCCGCATTGCGCTAATCAACGCTAATGAAGCCTTTACTTTTGCAGTCCATCGCCGCCAAGGTTATGAAGATGCTTTGCGCAATTCAGGTTTGGCGATTGACCCCGCTTTTATCACGAGCGATGCGATGACAGAAGAAAATGGGTACCGCCACACCAAGCGATTACTCGCGGCAGAGAACCGCCCAACGGCCCTCGTTTATGCCAGTATGCTCTCAATATCTGGCGCTATTCGTGCGGCACACGAACTTAATCTCGAAATTGGCAAAGATGTTTCGTTGATTGCACATGATGATGGTTTGCCATTTTTGAATGCTGAAGGTTTGCAGCCAACATTGACCACGGTGCGATCTTCCATCCGCGCGGCAGGAAGCCGGGTTGCAGAGCTGTTGATCAACATGATCAATGAAGTGGATAGCAGTCAACCGCATGAACTTTGGACAGTTGACCTTATTGTAAGGGGCTCGACCGGGCCAGTTGTTTCGCGCTAACCTCTGCCGATCAGCGGCATTTTGGTGGCCATGACGGTGATAAATTGGACGTTGGAATCCAATGACAATGACGCCATGAAAACCACTGTGCGGGCCACATCTTCCACATCCATGGTAGGCTCTGGGGCCAGAGTTCCATTGGCCTGCGGCACGCCATCTTTCATGCGCGCGGTCATAGCACTGGCGGCATTGCCGATGTCAATCTGACCACACGCAATGTCATATTTTCGACCATCAAGAGAGGTTGATTTGGTGAGCCCGGTAATAGCATGTTTGGTTGCCGTGTAGGGTGCAGAATTTGGTCTTGGGGCGTGGGCGGAAATTGAACCATTGTTTATGATGCGACCACCCATTGGGGTCTGCGCTTTCATGATTTTAAAGGCTTCCTGTGTGCAGAGAAAAGGTCCGGTGAGGTTCGTGTTGACCACGGATTGCCATTGTTCAAATGAAAGATCTTCGAGCATGATTGTTCCGGGCGCACCAGTTCCGGCGTTGTTAAATAAAACATCGAGACGCCCAAAACGCTGTTTAGTTTTGGCGAATAAGCTTGCAACGGATTCAGGGTTGGTGACATCACAAGAGATGCAGAGGGTTTCGCCCGGCATGGCTTTGGCCGTCTCTTCCAAGGCTTCTAAGCGGCGGCCGGTGAGGACAACGGCATAGCCTGCAACGCCCAAAGCCATAGCGCAGCTGCGGCCAATACCAGACCCAGCACCAGTGACAAGGGCAACTTTCATGATAATTTACTCCAAGCTGAAACGAAGGTACGGGCAGCGGCGTTGACCTGTTCTGGGCTGTGACCGATTTTGAAAATGTTGGAGCCAATGCCAAATCCGGTTGCACCGGCATTGCGCCAGGTTTGCATATTTTCTGGTGTGACACCGCCAACAGCATGAACGCTCACGTGTTTCGGAAGAACTGCTTTCCATGCTCTGATCGTGGCGGGGTTAGCGACTTCAGCGGGAAAGAGTTTTAAATTCGTAGCACCTGCGCGCACCGCGGCAAAGGCTTCAGTTGGTGTGAAAACGCCGGGCAGGGGCTCCATCCCAAGCTCAATAGCGCGGGCGATCGTGGCGGGATTGCAATCAGGAGAAACACTGATTTGGCCGCCATGGGCTTTGAGTAAATTCACATCCTGCACGCTTAACACCGTGCCAGCGCCCACAATCATTTTATTGGCAAACGCATGGCTAAGAAGTTGGATCGACGTAAATGGATCAGGCGAATTGAGTGGCACTTCAACAATCGTGATGCCCGCATCAAAAAGCGCTTGGCCGATTGACACAACTTCCTCAGGCCTCACACCGCGCAAGATTGCGATGACGCCGCAGGTTTTTGCCGCTTCGCTAAATGACTTCAAATCACACCTCCAAGGCGGCCAATTTCCATTAAACCTTTTACAATGGCTTGCGGATCGCCATAAGATACTTTTAAGCCCGCAGCTTCCATAGCGCGAACATATCGTAAGCCAATTTTGGGCGAAGCAAGGACGACGTATTTCACATTTTTGCTGTGATGTTTAATGGCGTGGGCCACTTCGGTGCCGATCACAACACCAGATAAATAAGACGCAAGTTCATCGCCACTGAGATCATTGAAAAGACCAAGTGTGCGGGTTGCGAAAATAGTGTGCAGGAAACCTGCGGGGTCCGCGAAGGCCGCGTCGGCACCTCTGAGGAAAGACGGTTCATGATCATTATCACTCGTAATCAATCGACCAAGAATTGTGTGATTGTGTAGCACCGCATAAACTTCGCCGGTCATGTAAGTTGCGAATTTAGTAATCTTGCCATCGGTGACATCAATCCACTTGCTATGGGTTCCCGGGGTTACAAAATGCGTAGCACCAGTACCAAGGCTGCCAAACACTTGGGTCTCTTCGCTCCGCATCACATCATGCGGGGTTGCCTTGCTGCTGTAATGAAGGCCGGTAGCAAAATGGATGGTGCGGCCTGTATTGGTTTTATGAATGTGAAGGGCTTGTGCCAGATCGGACGCACCTGCTGGACAGTCGAGATAGGGCCGCTCAATCCAGCCCTGTCGGCTAGTGATCATGCCAGATGCGAGAATTGGTATTGTCTTGTCCCAAGAACCGATATGGCCTTCGAGGGCTTGGTCAAATTTGCCATCTTTCACGCTCAGAATGCCTTCAGGTGCGGCGACCTCATTGATCACGGAGCCGTTTTCGTCCACGTAATAAGCGCGGAACGAAGTGGTTCCCCAGTCGATGGCAATGAAGGGTGTTGACATGGCTTAAAGTGACTTTACGCTATTTGGTTTGAATGTAGGTTTGACAAGCTTCAGCGTGTTTCGCAAGGGGCGGCCAAAGGTGGCGCTTTCAATTTCAAAGACGTCCTTGTTTTGGGTTTGAATGCCATCAGCAATGCTCAGGGTTCCCGTGCCAAAGAAATGGATATGCACGTCGCCTGGTCTGCGGAAGCCTTCATATTTGAAATGATGATATTCCAAATTGGCGATGGTGTGGCTCATATTGGTTTCGCCAGTGAGGAATGGTTTTTGCCAAATGGTTTTTCCCTGCCGGATGATCCGGCTCATGCCTTCGATATGGGCGGGGGCAGCGCCAAGCAACATTTCCGGGCCAATTGCACAATTGCGAAGTTTCGAATGCGCTAAGAACAAATAGTTTTGGCGCTCGGTGATGTGGTCTGAGTATTCATTGCCAAGCGCAAAGCCTAACCGCACGGGCTTGCCTTGGCGGTCAATCATATAAAGCCCGGCAAGCTCAGGCTCTTCGCCGCCATCAAGGGCAAATGATGGTTGCGGTAATGGGCCGCCAGGGGACACGAGCCATGAGCCGTCGCCCTTATAAAACCATTCGGGTTGCACGCCAGCTTGGCCTTTGGCGGGCTTGCCGCCTTCGAGGCCCATCTTAAACATCTTGAGGGAGTCAGTTAGGGTTGCCGCTTCCCCTGATAGTTTTGCATGCATGCTATCGCGCGCCGATGCGGATCCTAAATGTGTAAGACCCGTTCCAGCGATCATGCAATGGGCGGGGTCTTCGTGGTCCACTGGCGGCAAAATGCGGTGTTCTTTGAGTGCTGCAGAATAGTTTTCAGTTTTGCCGTTGATCAATAATTTGGCTGTGGCCATTAGCTTTTCACCATCGCTCAAGGCAAGGGTTGCGAGCTCTGTCGTGCGGTTGATTTTTTTCAAAACATGAATTGTGTCGCCATCAACAAGTCCAACGCGGCGTTTTGATTTCAAGTCTGTAAATTGCAAAAGGTTCATGCGGTAAATTCCCAACAGTGATTTGAGTTAACTGTATATTGTATGATAAATATAATCTAGATCAGAAGGTAGCCTTGATCTTTTTAATCCTTCAACATCAGATCGCCGTAAGGACAGATATGAAAAAACAATTCGCGTTCACGAACTTTCTTCCCATTGCTGGTGCTTTGCCGTTTGTTTTTTGTGCCATTTTGTTAGCGCTGGGGGTCAAGGATTTGGGCGTTCTTGGTCGCGTTGAAACAGTGATGCTGTCTTATGGCCTCGCTATCGTTTCCTTCATGGCCGGGGTTCATTGGGGCCAGTATTTGGCAGGCGTTCGCACGCGGGTCAATTTGTTGGTGGCTAGCAATGTTGTAACACTTGCGGCGTGGTTTGGTTTTCTGGTTTTGCCAAAAATCCATTTCTGCTTGCTTTTGATCGTATTGCTTATCGTGCTTAATTCAATTGATGGCCATTTGCGTGATGAAGGTGCAATTTCGCCCGACTACGCCAAAACGCGAATGGTGGTTACGATACTGGTTTGCATAAGTCTGGGGCTTGCTGCTTTTACGCTTTTTTAGCATCCAAGTGGTTTGTTGCCACGTAACATTCCCATCATGACCATCAACACTTCGCAATCATTTTTAGCCAGTCGTAGCGCTGGTCTTGCCCGGCTTTCTCATTTTGTGGATTCAGCGGGGCGGCACTATGAAAAGACGCGCAATGCAGATTTAGGGCCGGACGATCGCAGTAACGTTTCGGCACTCTCACCTTACATCCGACATCGATTGGTTACTGAAGAAGAAGTGCTGCAAGCCGTGTTGGCCAAGCATTCACCAGCGGTTGCTGAAAAATTTATCCAAGAAGTTTTCTGGCGCACTTATTTCAAGGGCCACCTCGAAACGCGCCCCGTCATTTGGGCGAATTATCGCGCTGCCTTGCAGTCTCTCAAGCTGCAAGGAGGATTGCTAAAAGCCTATAATGCGGCCTGTTCTGGGCGCAGTGGGATTGCGTGTTTTGATGCTTGGGTGACTGAGTTGCTGGAGGTTGGGTATCTCCACAATCATACCCGCATGTGGTTTGCCTCGATTTGGATTTTCACATTGCATTTGCCTTGGGAACTGGGCGCTGACTTTATGTATCGTCATTTGCTGGATGGTGATCCTGCTTCAAACACTCTGTCATGGCGCTGGGTGGCGGGGCTGCACACAAAGGGTAAAACATATTTGGCTAGACCGGATAATATTGAAACTTACACCCAAGGGCGGTTTTCTCCGGTTGGCTTGGCGCGTGATGCAGTAGCGCTCGAAGAACCAGCTTTACCTGCTGCAGCCAAAATCAATCCAGCGCCGGAAACCTATTCGGGCGGCAAATTTGGCTTGCTGCTGACTGAAGAAGATTTATGCGCGGAAAGCTGGCGGGTGGATGCGAAACATGTGGCGGCCATTGCGGGTGTTGCTTGTGTGGCTGAACGATCAACGTTGCCGGTGTCTGCTCTTGTTCGTGAGTTTACTGCGGCTGCAATATCCGATGGTGTGCATCGGGCGGGCCAGCACTTTAAAGCGCCAACTGAAATTCTCAGTACATTGACGCTCGATTGTGTTTTAGCCTGGGCCAAAGAGGCTGGTTTAAAAACTATCGTTACGGCTTATGCGCCGGTGGGACCGGTGGCAGATCAGCTTTCGGTATTGGCGCAAGGGCTAAAGGCGCATGATATAAATCTCGTGCAGGTGCGCCGCGCGTTTGATACTGCGGCTTGGCCGCACGGCGGCAAAGGATTCTTTGCGATGAAAGAGAAAATTCCAGCCCTCTTGGAAATGCTATCCGAAACGCATCAGCCGCAAATGCGTTTAATTTAATGCCAGAAGGACATACCATTCACCGCGCTGCGTTAGACCAACGCCCCATGCTGAAAGGAAAGCGGATTGCTGTGGCTTCGCCGCAGGGACGGTTTTTTGAAGGTGCGGCGCAGCTCGATGGCGAAATCTGTATGGCGGTGGAAGCGTACGGCAAGCACCTGATTTATCAGTTTGCAAATGGTCTCTCGCTCCATATTCACCTCGGATTATTTGGTCAGTTTCGCAGCGCGAAAGCGCCCGCAGCAGAACCCCGCGGCGAAGTTCGTGTGCGCATGGTGAGCGAAACCCATGTGGTCGATATCAATGGACCAAACACTTGCGAGGTGCTTGATCTGGATCAATTGGCGGCCTTGATCAAGCGTATTGGCCCTGATGTTTTGCGCAAAGATGCTGATCCAGATTTGGCTTTCGCGCGGATCGCTAAAAGCAAAATCAGTATTGGCCAACTTTTGATGGATCAAGCGGTGATTGGCGGTATTGGTAATATTTATCGCACTGAAATTCTTTGGCGGCAGGGGGTTCATCCGCTCATTCCGGGCGTTCAAATTACCCGCGATGTTTTTGATTTGTTGTGGGCGGATGCGGTTTTATTGTTGGCCATTGGTGTTAAAAATAATGCGATCATCACGGTGGATGGCGTTAAAAAATCACGCAGCAAATATGGCGAGCGGGTCAATATTTTTAATCGGCCGCACTGCCCAAAATGCGAAAACGAAATTCAGAAGTTTGAAATTGCCAAGCGCCGCGCTTTCATGTGTGAGAGTTGTCAGCCCCGTTAAGCGGCTGCTCGTTTTGGCAACACCCAGCCTTGCCTGATGAAGTGGCAGGTATAGCCGTGGGGGATGCGCTCGAGGTAATCTTGGTGTTCAGGTTCGGCGAGCCAGAAATCTCCGGCGGGGGCTATTTCGGTTACAACTTTTCCGGGCCAAATGCCTGATGCATCAACATCGGCAATGGTGTTCATCGCCTCTAAGCGTTGCGCTTCATCGACGTAATAAATACCAGAGCGATAGCCCATGCCTTGGTCGTTGCCTTGGCGGTTTTTGGTTGAAGGGTCATGGATCTGGAAGAAAAATTCGAGGAGCTGGCGATAGCTCATAACGCTGGGATCAAATACAACCTCAATGCCCTCGGCGTGCGTGCCGTGATTGCGGTAGGTGGCGTTTTTCACATCACCGCCAGTATAGCCAACGCGGGTTGATACCACGCCCGGCATTTTGCGGATCAAATCCTGCATGCCCCAAAAACAGCCGCCAGCGAGTATTGCTTTTTGTGTGGTCATGGTTTTCTCCAGTGCCATAATAAATCTTGGTGACCCCGGCAGGATTTGAACCTGCGACCCCCGGTTTAGGAAACCGGTGCTCTATCCAGCTGAGCTACGGGACCACACGCCCGTTAGGTAGCATAGCCGGGCCCGCCCAACAATCCTTATGAAACTGGTACTAGGCGTGCGCGGCGCTTCCGAGATAAAAGAAATGTGAAATCGCAATCCGGAGAATAGCCCTCATGAAAATGACCACTGAAGAAGCCTTTGTTAAAGTTTTGCAAATGCATGGCATTGAGCATGCCTTTGGCATTATTGGCTCAGCTTTCATGCCGATTTCAGATATTTTTCCTAAAGCTGGGATCACGTTCTGGGACTGCGCGCATGAGGGTTCTGGCGGCATGATGGCCGATGGTTTCACGCGGGCATCTGGCAAAATGAGTATGATGATTGCGCAAAATGGCCCCGGTATTACCAATTTTGTGACGCCCGTAAAAACTGCTTATTGGAATCACACGCCGTTGTTGTTGGTGACACCACAGGCTGCGAATAAAACCATCGGGCAGGGCGGCTTCCAAGAGGTTGAGCAGATGGCCTTGTTTAAGGACATGGTTTGCTATCAGGAAGAGGTGCGGGATCCATCGCGCGTTGCTGAAGTTTTGAACCGGGTGATCATGAATGCGAAGCGTCATTCGGCTCCGGCACAAATCAATTTCCCAAGGGATTATTTTACGCAAGTTATCGATATTGATTTGCCGGCAATTGTGGATTTTGAGCGGCCATCGGGCGGTGAGGATGCCATCGCGCGGGCTGCTGCTTTATTGTCGTCGGCAAAGTTTCCAGTTATTTTGAATGGTGCTGGCGTCGTTCTGGGTGGCGCAATTGAAGCGTCAAAAGCGCTGGCGGAACGGCTCGATGCGCCAGTGTGTGTAGGCTATCAACATAATGATGCGTTTCCGGGAACCCATCGTTTGTTTGCAGGTCCTTTGGGTTATAATGGCTCGAAGGCGGCGATGGAATTGATCCAACAAGCTGATGTGGTTTTGTGCTTAGGAACTAGGCTTAATCCGTTTTCCACCTTGCCGGGATATGGATTGGATTATTGGCCGAAGACCGCACAGATTATTCAGGTTGATATCAATCCAGCGCGGATTGGGCTGACTAAGAAAGTGGCGGTTGGCATTGTGGGCGATGCGAAGAAAGTGGCGGTTTCTCTTTTGTCAAAACTTGCGCCATCAGCCGGGGATACGGGCCGGACTGAACGCCGCGATTTGATCTCGACCACGAAGTCGCGCTGGGCACAGCTGCTTTCCTCGATGGATCACGAGAATGATGATCCGGGGACCACGTGGAATGAGCGCGCGCGCGCTGCCAAACCAAAATGGATGAGCCCTCGCATGGCATGGCGGGCAATCCAAGCGGCGCTCCCGCGTGAGGCGATTATCTCATCTGACATCGGGAATAACTGCGCCATCGGCAATGCCTATCCATCATTCGATGAAGGCCGCAAGTATTTGGCGCCGGGTTTATTTGGTCCATGCGGTTATGGTCTGCCCTCGATTGTTGGCGCTAAAATTGCGTGTCCAGATGTTCCGGTGGTAGGATTTTCGGGCGATGGCGCTTTTGGTATTGCGGTGACAGAGCTCACTGCAATTGGCCGCAAAGAATGGCCAGCGGTGACACAGGTAGTATTTCGCAATTATCAATGGGGTGCGGAAAAGCGCAATTCCACATTGTGGTATGATGATAACTTCGTCGGCACGGAGCTTGATGAGCAAGTGTCTTATGCGGGGATTGCCAAGGCTTGCGGGCTGGAAGGCATTGTGGCCCGCACCATGGATGAACTGACAGCTGCTTTGCACCTGGCAATCGAAAACCAAATGAAACATAGCAAGACGACTTTGATTGAAGCCATGCTCAATCAAGAATTAGGTGAACCATTCCGCCGGGATGCGATGAAGAAGCCAGTTGAGGTTGCAGGGATTGATAAGGGCGATATGCGCCCTCAATAAGGGTCGCTTAAATTCAATTAACAATTCTCCATGGTCGGGCTTGACCCGGCCATCCAGCCTTCGTGCAGCTGCGCGTCAAAGGTCTGGTTCACCGCCACAAGGGCGGTGATGGAGAGGGGAGTGGAGACTACTTTCCATAATTCCTGTTGTCGTTTGGCCGTTGCTGCGTTGAGTGCTACAGGTTTTAGCCCAGAAGGAATTCTTAAATGTTACAGCAGAAGATAAACGATCGATTTTGTCAGTTGGAACAACAGTTCTAAGACATTAATGTTGGTATACACCCGATAAGCAAAAAACCATGGGTGGAGTCAGTTATCTGGAAAAAATGGGCTTCAAGTTCACAAAACCTAATTAACAGTGTTTTTGGAAAAAATGCTGTGCACCCCGGAAATTTCTTTAATGTTTATTCTGCCTGCGGTGGCGATTGGGAACAAGTAAATGGAATGTTCGGTATCTTCCAGAGTGCAAAAGAAGATTTTGAAGCTGGTTTTGCTGGCAATCTTGATTTGCGGATTTCGGGCGAAGTGTTTGGCGACTTTGTTGCGCTGGCAAAGCAGTCTCTTGCCGAAGGGCATAATGATGTTGCTGCCGTATTGGCATGCGCCGCGCTTGAAGACGCACTAAAAAGATTTGCAGCAGCGAATGGTCAGGAAACTAACCAAAAAACGATGACTGAAGTTGTTAATTCGCTTAAAGGTTCCGGCCTTGTTGTTGGTGCACAAAAATCAATTCTTGAAAGCATGATCCGTATTCGGAATTCTGCACTGCACGCCGATTGGGACAAGATTAGCGAAGCCGAGGTTGGCGGGGTAATTGGATATGTTGAACAGTTTCTATTGGAAAAATTTTAACGAGCGGTTGTGAAGTTTTGACTCACGCCCACTGCTCCACCACCAACCCTTCAATGCGCTCATACTCCCGTAGATTATTCGTAGCGATAGTGAGATTGCGTGATATTGCGAGGCCTGCATTCAAGACATCATAAGATCCAATCCGCAATCCTTTGCGCATCAGCTGCCCATGAATTTCTCCGGCTTCGCGGGCAGCATTGGAGTCAAAAATGATCACGTCCAACAGCACCAAAAATTCATCAATCACGCTGCAACGGTGGGCTTTGTCTTCGTAGTTCTCTGCGCCTGCATAAAGTTCAAATACCGTAACTGACGATACCGCCATGACCTTTCGCATTTCAACAAAACGATCGATAAATTCTCTGTTTCTTTTCTTGAGCACGCGGATGCAAACATCCGTATCTGCGAGATGTGTGATCATCAATCGTGGTCATCTTCGCGGATTTGCATGGGTGGTTGGGGCAGGCGTTCAAAATCTTCGCCGATACCGGGTGAACTTAAGAACTCCTCCCATGTGCCTTTGATAGGCAAGATCAAGAGGCCTTCACCCTGTTGCGTGATGGTCACTTTCTTCACAGAATCGGGAAAAGCCATAGCTTTCGGCAGGCGCACGGCTTGGGTTTTGTTGTTTTTAAAGATGGTGCTTTGGGTCATGTTTCATGTATATACCAATTGGATATACATTTCAAGTGCGCAACAAGTAAAGCCCGGATACTTTACCCGGGCTTTACTTGTTTGAGGCCTGTTTAGAAAGTCTTATGCGGCTTCTTCGGCTGAATCTTCTTCGACTTTTTCAGCGGCAGCGACAGCGCGTTTGGCGTTTTTAGCGAGGAAGTCTTCGAGTTCCTTCACGCATTGATCATCATCCACTTTGCGCACGGCGGCCAATTCACGGGCAAAGCGCAACAGTGCTTGCTCAAACAATTGACGCTCAGAGTAGGATTGTTCTGGTTGGCGGTCGGAGCGATAAAGATCGCGGACGACTTCAGCCACGGCAATCATATCGCCGGAGTTGATCTTTGCATCATACTCTTGCGCACGGCGGGACCACATGGTGCGCTTAATGCGGGCGCGACCGCGGATCACCTTCATGGCATGTTCAACCAAAGCGCGATCGGCCAAGCGGCGCATGCCCTTTTGTTCGGCGCGGTTGGTTGGCACTTTGAGGCGGAGCTTTTCCTTTTCAAAGTCGACGATGTAAAGCTCAAGCCGCACGCCAGCAATTTCTTGCTCTTCAATGTTAGTGACACGACCAACACCATGCGCTGGATAAACGATCTGCTCACCGACTTTGAACATGGATTTCTTTGGGGCTGGACCCTGAGCAATAATGGGTTTTGGTGGTGGCGGAGCGGCTGCCGCAGCTGCCACTTTTGCGGCCTCAACTTTTGCATCATTGCTGGCCTTGGCAGCTGCAAAGCGCTCAACAGCCGCCTTAACGGAGGCTGCTTTTGGTACTACTTTTTCAACAACGGGCTTTACAATTGCAGCGGCTTTTCCGGCCTTGGACTTTGTTGGAGCTTTGGCTTTTTCAGCTGGTTTAACTTTTGCAGCAGGTTTGGCTGCAGCTTTCGCCGCTGGCTTCACAACCTTAGCAGCTGCCTTTGCTGGAGCTTTTACAGCCTTGGCTGCTGGTTTCTTTGCTGGAACTTTAGATGTGGTGGTTTTTACCATTTTAATCGCCTTTGCCCGCCGTTATGTCGCACACCTTGCTTCTCGCGTGACTCGCGAAAAAATCCCGAGCTTTATGGGCTCGGGATTATGTTCAGTGTGCTTATGTTTTCTACATAAAAAGACCTTAGCACAAATTTAAGGAATATTAAAGGCGGTTCTCTCCGTGTACGGTGCAATTTGCGACCCGTTCCGGGGATATGGTTAATCGCCTTCGCCGGGATTTGGCGAGAAATGGGCTTCGAGCTTTCCGGCAACGCCATCAAATTCCTTGGCGTCAGCAGGAGCGTCGCGCTTAATAGTGATGTTTGGCCATTTCGGGGCATATTCAGTATTGAGCTGAAGCCACTTATCAAGACCGGGTTCAGTATCTGGCTTGATCGCGTCCGCCGGGCATTCAGGTTCGCAAACGCCGCAGTCGATGCATTCATCGGGGTGGATCACAAGCATGTTTTCGCCTTCGTAGAAGCAATCTACTGGGCAAACTTCCACGCAATCCATAAATTTACACTTGATGCAGTTTTCGGTGACGATGTAAGTCATGGTGATATTTTTGGTCCAAAGTGTTCGTTATAAAGAACGATTAGCAGATGTGCTGGTCTTATGCACTTGTTTTTTCGCTTGCGAAAGAGGTGTTTTGCGGAGGGTTAACATCCTCGTAGAGCTGATATGCTTCTGGCGCTGTGCCCCGTCGGTCAGCACTTCCTAAAACCCGAATGACCCTTATGGTTTCTTGTAAAGTGAGGGTGAGAACATCCCCAGGCTTTACCAAATGGCTGGGTTTTTCCAACTTTACATGGTTCAATCTAACGCGGCCAAGGCAGACGATTTCCGCCGCCAAGGTTCGGTGTTTTACAAAGCGGGCGTGCCAGAGCCACTTGTCAACGCGTTGCTTCAGTTCTTGGCCTGCTTCAATTGATCTTTGAGAGCTGCCAAAATGGCAAAAGGCGATAAGGGATCGGCTGGCCTCTCAACGCGGGCTGGGCGCGGAGGCGGGCTATCCCGTTCGTCATTGTTGCGGCGCGGTTTGAAATTGCCTTTGGGCTTATCTTTGCCATGCTCGCGGCGATGGTTTGGTTTGCCACGGGGACCGCGTTCAGTTGGCGTTTCAGCCGTTTCCACTTTTACATGGACGACGCGTTCTGGGCGCTTGCGGAAGGGGCCGGTGTCTTTTGGCCACCAGACCATGAGTTCCATCATTTCAGGTTCGGCGATAACGGCAACGACCGGTTCAGCACTCGTGACCTCCGAAACAACTTCAACTGTAGCTTCTGCAACCGGTTCTGGTTCTGCAATTGCTGCCGGTTCCACAAGCTCCGCATCTGGTTCAGCTGGGGTATTAACAGCCGCGACCACGGGTGCGAGTGCGGCAACGGTGGGCGCGGGCGGGTTTTTTCGAACCGTTTTTTTCTGCGCTTTAAAGCCTAGGCTTTTCAAGATGCCTTCAAACTCTTCGCCAGAACAACCAACGAGGGACATCATATCAGAAA
Organism: Hyphomicrobiales bacterium; assembly: GCA_043760745.1. Classification (GTDB taxonomy): domain Bacteria; phylum Pseudomonadota; class Alphaproteobacteria; order Rhizobiales; family Aestuariivirgaceae; genus Aestuariivirga. The sequence continues at coordinate 6,659 of JAYUOP010000170.1, read as the reverse complement.
CGATTGAAAAACCACCGCCTTCAACAGAACCTTGTGGGCGCTGTTCTTCAGCAATGCGGGGCCGCCAGAAGGCGCGGTCCCGGATCATGTCTGCCAAGCGTTCTAACATATCAACGCGAACCACACGGGTTCCACAGATGCGGTAACCACTGACGGCATAGAAGCCTTCCGGCATGGCAGGATCTGCTACAGCAGAGGTTAAACCTTGGCCGGGTGGCGTTGGCAATGCGCCTTCGGCATTGTGATTTTTTTGTTGCTGTAGCCACCACAGCATGAGTCGCAAATCGGTGGCGGCGGGTTTGAGCAAAGTTGGCACGAAGACGTGGAAGGCACCAAAACGGCCGCCAAATTTACGCAAATTGGCGCGGTCTTCTTGGGCCAGCGTTTTGATATCTTCAGTCACATTTTCGCGTGGCAACACACCCAGCGTTTCAACCAAACGGAAAGCAATGCCGCGGGCAATGCCTTCTAAACCTTCGCTCTCTTCGAGCTTAAATAGGGGTTCTAAAACTGATGCCAAATGGCGATCAACGAATTTTTGCAAACGGTCGCGCACATCGTCGCGGGGTTGGCCTGATAGTGTATCATCACATTCAACTTCAGCGCGTGGTTTTAAAATCGCGTCACCGGCATGAAGTCTACCGACGGCCACTCCTTGCCAGATCACTTTACCATCGCGGCTAATTTTGAGATCATTATCAGTCGAGGTCACAACGCTGATTGCGCGCGCAGCAACTTCTGCGGCGATGGTTGATTGCGCAGCCACCCGAAGGGCACGGCCACCATGGTCATCATCAGTCACAGGAATGAAACTCAAACCCTTCACGTGGCCTACTAATTCACCTTCAACGCGTACCGCGCCATCGTCTTCAACTGTCGACATTAACTCTTCCCTTTGGGCTAGACGGCGCATCAATACACTGGTTTTGCGATCAATGAAACGCTGCGTTAGCCTTTCATGCAAGGCATCTGATAATTTATCTTCAATTTCTTTGGCGCTGGCCTGCCAATAACTCGGCGCTTTGAGCCAATTGGCGCGATTTGCAATAAAAGTCCATGTCCGGATATGGGAAATCCGCGTGGACAAAGTATCCAAATCACCGTCGTATTTTTCACAATGGCGGAGCTGACGGATAAACCAATCTTCAGAAATGTAGCCGTCTTTCGACTTTAGAAACTGAATAACGCGGCCAACCAAATGCGCATGTTCGCCTTCTGAAATGTTGCGGTAGTCTGGAATTTGGCAGGCTTCCCAGGCGAGTTCCACGTCTTTCGCGTTTTTGATCAGAGATGAGCTGGCATCATCGCGACAGATTGCGTCGAGCGCTAAAATGTCTGGTCCGCTTTGGGCGCGCGTTAGCCCTTGCAGCTTCGGGTAATAGCCCAATGATTTTCGCAAGCCATCGAGCGAGCGCATATCCAAATCGCGGTTGCGCCATTGTAAAGTTTTCACGGTGTCAAAATTGTGGTTCTCTAAACGGTCAATCATTTCTTGATCGAAGGGTTCGCTCTCGCCGGTCACACCAAAAGTGCCGTCATTCATATAACGGCCAGCGCGGCCCGCGACTTGGCCAAGCTCGCCGGGGTTTAAACTGCGGAATTGGAAACCATCAAATTTGCGGGTGGCAGCAAAGGCCACATGGTCCACGTCCATATTGATGCCCATGCCGATGGCGTCTGTGGCCACGAGGTAATCGACATCACCGGATTGGTAGAGTGCAGCTTGGGCATTACGGGTGCGGGGGGAAAGAGAACCCATGACCACAGCCGCGCCGCCGCGCTGGCGCTTGATGAGCTCTGCTACCGCATAAACCATATCAGCGGAAAAGGCGACGATGGCCGATCGGCGCGGAAGCCTCGTAAGTTTCTTCTGACCGGAATATGTGAGTTTGGAAAAGCGCGGGCGGGACACAAAAATTGTGCCGGGAAGCAATTGCTCGATGATGGGGCGCATGGAGGCCGCACCCAATAACATGGTTTCTTCGCGACCACGGCGATTGAGTAAACGGTCGGTAAAAATATGGCCGCGCTCGAAATCGGCGCAGAGTTGGATTTCGTCAATGGCAAGGAATGGCACATCGATATCTGGCGGCATCGCTTCAACTGTGCACACCCAATAGCGCGGAGCTGCCGGAATAATTTTTTCTTCACCGGTGACTAAGGCCACTGCAGCATCACCCACTTTAGCACGCACCCGGTCATAAATTTCGCGGGCGAGCAGGCGCAAGGGCAAGCCAATCATGCCGCCGCCATTGGCCAACATGCGTTCAACCGCGAGATGAGTTTTGCCGGTGTTGGTGGGGCCGAGTACAGCAGTGATATTTTGGTTAGATTTGTTCAGCACTTTGCTTTTTCTTATTGTCACCCTTCCCCCGTTTGGGGGAAGGTGCCCGAAGGGCGGATGAGAGATTTTCGACACTGAGACCACTTAACTTTGACAACACTTCCTTTGCATCAAGTCCCTCATCCGTCGCGTTCCGCGCCACCTTCCCCCAACGGGGGAAGGGCGAGGTCTTGTAAGAAAATTGTTGTCGTTAACCAGACTTCCTCCAAATTGTTCCCCGGACCTTTGCGGTCAATAACCATGAATGGGGATTGTGAATGTTTGACGAGGAGGGGATGATGCCATGTATTGCGGGCGTAGTTTACCCCTTGCTGACCTGACGCTGCAAAAGCGCGATAGGTTTGGTGATCATTTGGATCTTGGCAGACGAGTACTAACCATGCGCGATCCACAAGCGGATAAAAAATCTGACTGCCCAGTGGGTGGCGTTCCATAAGTTTGATGGCAATGGGGGCGGGCCTCGGATTGGCGATGACGATGCTGACATTGGTTGAGCCGCCATCAGCTTCTACATCTATTTTTGCGAGATTATTAAAGCGCGTGGCAAAGCCTTGGTTGATGGGATAATGCGCCGCATCTGCGATTTCGACAACATCGCCAAAAGGCGCAAAGGCCGCTTTGGTCAGCGGCTTAATTATCATGGCAATTGCAGCTTCATGTGGCGGTTCACATCTTTATACAAGAGATAACGAAATGGCCCGGGGCCACCCGCATAACAGGCTTGCGGGCAAAAGGCGCGAAGCCACATGAAGTCACCTGCTTCCACCTCAACCCAATCCTGATTGAGACGATAAACGGCTTTTCCTTCCAGCACATAAAGTCCGTGTTCCATCACGTGCGTTTCAGCGAAGGGGATGGTGCCACCGGGTTGAAAGTTGACGATGGTGACATGCATGTCATGGCGCAGATCATCAAGAGCCACAAAGCGGGTAGTAGACCAAGCGCCGTTAGTGTCCGGCATTACTGCAGGAGCAACGTCTTTTTCATTAGTGACAAAAGCTTCGGGGACTTCAATGCCGGGAACGGTTTCATAGGATTTTCTAATCCAATGGAATGTTGCAGTTTTAGAGCTGTTGTTGTGAAGCAACCATTTTGCACCCGGCGGAATAAACGCATAGGAGCCAGGGGCTAAGTCATGTTTCTTGCCATTTAGGGTAAGTTGGCATGTGCCGTCGACCACGAATAATACCGCCTCTGCAGTTGCGTCTGGTTCAGGCGCAGCGCTGCCGCCATCGGGGCTTACCTCTACAATGTATTGCGAAAATGTTTCGGCAAATCCGGTCATTGGGCGGGCTAGAATCCACACCCGGGTTTTGGTCCAGAATGGCAAATAACTCGTCACAATATCGCGCATCACACCTTTAGGGATCACAGCATAGGACGGCGTAAACACGGCGCGACCCGTTAGCAGTTCGGTTTGACCGGGTAGTCCGCCGCGGGGCGTGTAGTAATTTTGCATTGTCATTTTGATTTAACTTTCTGGTGGGAAATTCTTGTGCCAATGGCGGGCAATGTCGGCGCGGGTGGCGATCCATACTTTGTCATGTGACGAAACATAGTCAATAAACTTGGCAAGTCCTAAAGCGCGACCCGGCCTTCCGACTAAGCGGCAATGCAAACCAACGGACATCATTTTAGGTGCGCCCGCTTTTCCTTCGACATAGAGGCAATCAAAACTGTCTTTCAAATACTGATAGAAGTGTTCGCCAGTGTTGAAGCCTTGCGGAGTAGCAAAGCGCATATCATTGGCATCAAGGGTATATGGAATAATGAGGTTTTGATTTTTCCAATATGGCAAGTCATCGTCATAGGCGTCGGATGAATAGAGAAATCCACCAGCCTCGTGAACTAAATTTTGCGTGTTCATGGAACAGCGGCCGGTATACCAACCGAGAGGGCGACTTCCTATCACTTCCGTATGAATGCGAATAGCTTCTGCGATGTGGTGGCGTTCTTCTGGGATGGACATATCCTTATGCTCCACCCATTTTAGACCATGACTGGCGATCTCCCATCCAGCTTCTACCATTGCGCGGGTTTGAGTTGGGGAGCGCTCAAGAGCGGTAGCGACCCCAAATATGGTGAGCGGAATTTTGCGGCTGGTGAACATGTGATGCAAGCGCCAAAAACCAGCTCTTGCACCATATTCGTAAATCGATTCCATGTTCCAATGGCGCTGGCCAACCCAAGGTGCAGCACCGACAATTTCAGACAGAAAAGCTTCCGATGCCGCGTCACCATGCAAGATATTGTTTTCGCCACCCTCTTCGTAGTTCAGTACAAATTGCACAGCGACTTGGGCACCGCCCGGCCATTTTGGATCAGGTGGATTTTGGCCGTAGCCGAGCATGTTACGTGGATAATTTGTCATAGACTTTTTCCCCTGCCACGTAGGTTGCGGCAATAGCGCGGTCGTCGCCGAGGATCATCAAAGCGAACAACACGTCTTCCAGAGATTGCGACAATTCTTGGCGGGCGGCAAGCACTGGCGTCGCAAATGGATCAAGGACGACAAGATCAGCAAATTTGCCAGGGGCGAAGCAGCCGATTTCTGTTTCGCGTTTGATGCGCGTGGCATTGCCTTTGGTGGCCATGAAAAACAGTTCCGCGGCACTTGGTTTATAACCCGTCAGCATCTGAACTTTGTAAGTTTCGCCGAGGGTTGCCAGCATTGAATAGGTTGTGCCGCCGCCGATATCTGTGGCCAATGCAATTGGAACTGGGCGCTCAGGGCTTTTCAAATGCCGCATGGACATGAGGCCAGAGCCCAAGAAATTATTGGACGTTGGACAATGCGCGATTGCCGAACCTGCTTCATGCATGCGTTGGCACTCGCTTTCTGAGAGATGAATGCCGTGAGCGAAAATTGACTGCGCAGTCACCAAACCGAAGCGCTCGTAGACGGCCGTGTAATCCCTCTCATTTGGAAACAAAGATTTCACCATAGCAATTTCGCCCGCACTTTCGGAGATGTGGGTTTGCATCATTGCAGTGGGGTAGGTCTGCATCAATTCGCCAGCCGTTTTGAGTTGCGCATCAGTTGACGTGATCGCAAACCGCGGGCTGATGGCATAACGCTGACGGCCACGCCCATGCCATTTATCATAAAGGTCGGCGCTATCTTTAGCGCCAGTAATCGCATCATCATGAACCGCAGGGATTGCGTTTCGGTCCATCATGGTTTTGCCCGTCGTCATGCTCATGTTGCGGGCATGGGCGGCGGCGAAGAGCGCGTTGGCGCAGGTTTTATGGACCGAACAAAATGCCAGAGCTGCCGTTGTGCCGTTTGACAATAAACGGTCTAGGAAAATATCGGCTTTGGCTTTAGCGTATTCTTCATCGCCATAAAGAGCTTCTTCAGGGAAGGTGAAGCGATGTAGCCAATCCAATAGGTCTTTAGCTGGAGCCGCCAAAATACGGTTTTGCGGGAAATGGATATGCGCATCGATGAAGCCAGCCATGATAATTAATTTGTCATAGTCAACGGTTGGAAGATTTTTATAGAGTTCGGGCAGCGCTGCAAATGAGCCATGCCACAAGATTTTTCCATCAGTGCTGACGACAATTGCGCCGCGCTCATGATGGGTAATGTCATGATGCGTTTCGCCAAAACTAATCGTCTGTCCACGGATTAGTTTCATGTTTGATCAACACGATCTTCAATACGGAACTGAAAAATGCGGGTGATTTGGTTTAGTGCCATGGCGAATTCAGTTTCGGGGGTGTGGTTGATACGCTGCCTAAAGCTGCCGAGTATCATGACGCTGGTTGCCCCTTTAACAGCATAGATAAAAGGAAAACCAAATTTTGTTTTGTAGGCTTCGTTGAGATCAGTGAATTCTTGAAAATCTTTGGAGCTTAAGTTTGCCAGTCCCGCTTGCGCTTGCTCAAGGGATGAATCCACAGTGAGCTTTGCTTTGGTTGCGAGATCGGGATGGGCGTTGATCACGGCCAATTGTGCGGATTTGTCTGCGGTGCGGAGTGTTAAAGCAAAGGCAGCAATCATTGCATCACGATTGCCGAAAGGGCGGCGATCTGCTGCTCCTTCTGCTACCCAAGATGAATGCTCGGCAACATCACCGAAGGATTGGGAGAATTCTGCCAAGGACATTGCGTTAACTTCGGCAAGCGAGATCATTGTTTCGCAATCCATGCACCAAGCATCGCGCGTTCTTCTGCTGTCATTTTGGTTTTGTTACCCATCGGCATCGAGGCGTTTCGCACGGACTGAACAACAACCTGGTCTTTATAACGCTGGAGCTGCGCTATGGTTTCCAGCATGATGCCTTTTGGTGCCGCCTTCATGGTTTTGTCA
>JAYUOP010000169.1:0-8130 GCA_043760745.1 Hyphomicrobiales bacterium | reverse complement strand
CACATAACCCATTGCTCTATGCCGCTCGCCTCCTTTGGGCATGAGCATTTGCACGGTGCCGAGCGCCAAAGCACCGAGTGCGGCAACTGCATGAATGAAAATTATCGGACCAGCCGAAGTCAAAGCGTCAATGTTCAAGATCACAATTCCTATTCGTCGAAAGCTACTTGAACCGATAGGGTTCACAGGGCTAAGAGGGGCTAACAGGGATTAAACCATGCTTGCGATTTATGGAACGGAAAAAGGCTGTCTCACGGAATTTGCGATTGAATTACCGCATATTCCAGAAGGCGCAATTTGGATTGATCTCGTCGAGCCAACAGAGGCCGAAGAAAAAGCGGTTGAGGCTGCTCTTGCACTTGATATTCCAACTCGGGAAGAGCTCGCTGAAATTGAAGCGTCGAGCCGATTGTATCAAGAGGATGGTGCTGCATTTTTGACCGCCAATCTCATCCGGCGCGGCGAAAATGATGAACCAGAATCGTCCCCCGTAACTTTCATAATTAAGGGCCATCAGCTCGTCACCATTCGCTATCATCATCCGCAAGCTTTCCCGGCTTATGTCAAACGTGCCATGAAACCGCAGTCTACAGAGATGACGGGTTGGGGCATTTTTATTAGCTTGCTGGAGGCCGTGGTTGATCGCGCTGCTGATCACTTAGAGCGCGTCGGCGTGATCGTTGATGATACATCGCGCACCGTTTTTCACTCTAACCCATCCAGTGGCAAAGCGCCGTCATCGCGCAAACGTCGCAAGCCCCGCAATCTGCAAGCCTTGCTCGAAAAGATTGGCGAAGAGGGCGACTTCACGTCCAAGGTTCGTGAAAGTTTGGTTTCAATTGGTCGCATTGTAGCATTCATGCAAGCACTTGTGGATCAAAAGCACGTTAGCAAAGAAATGAAAGAAAACCGCGCGCGCATCAAAATTCTGCAACGTGATATTGTGTCATTGACCGACCACGCTACTTTCCAATCCGGAAAAATTAGCTTCCTGCTTGATGCGGTTTTGGGTATGATTTCGATTGAGCAAAACGGCATCATTAAAATCTTTTCTGTTGCCGCCGTGGTATTCCTACCGCCAACCCTCGTCGCCAGCATTTATGGAATGAATTTCAAACATATGCCCGAATTGGAATTCACTTACGGCTATCCAATGGCCATCGGTTTGATGGTTTTGTCCGCAGTTTTGCCAATGATTTATTTCGTTCGCAAAGGTTGGTTGTGATGTATCCGGTTTTTGCCGTGGCCCTTGGAGGGGCAATCGGTTCTGCCGCAAGATTTGGCGTGAACCAAACTGCGCCGCATTTTCTTGGAACGGAATTTCCGTGGGCAACATTTGTAGTCAATGTCATTGGCAGTTTTGCTATTGGGTTTGTTGCGGCATTCATGTTTGCTAAAATGCCAGAAAACGAGAACCTTCGTTTATTTTTGATCACTGGCATTCTCGGTGGCTTCACGACATTTTCTGCCTTTTCGCTTGACGTAATGAACCTCATGCAGCGCGGCGAAAACACCAATGCCGCACTTTATGCAATTGCCTCTGTTATCCTTTCCATTTTAGCTGTTTTTGTTGGCTTCATGCTTTCGCGATCATTCACGGGATGAGTGCCGAAGTTAAGCGCTATGAAGTAAGCCCCGATGAAGATGGCATGCGGCTGGATCGGTGGTTTAAAATCCACTTCCCACAAGTCACATTTGCTTACCTCAATAAACTCACGCGCACTGGCCAGGTACGGATTGGTGCAGGGCGTTCCAAAACGAACTCTCGCCTAACCGCGGGCCAAGAAATCCGTGTGCCGCCGCTCGCCTTTGATCGTCGTCCAGCCGATGCACCGAAAGAGGATGTGACACCGCTTACAAAGCAAGAGCGTGAACTTTTCGACAGCATGGTAATCTTTGAAGATCAAGATATGTTCGTGCTCAACAAGCCGTCTGGTTTCGCGGTGCAGGGTGGCAGCAAAACTTTTCACCATCTTGATGGCCTGCTTATGGGCCTCGGTGTTGAACTCGGCGAGCGACCCTTGCTGGTCCATCGTTTAGACCGCGATACGTCGGGTGTAATCGTTATTGCTAAGCGCCGCGCCATTGCCGCCGCCTTAGGAAAACTCTTCGCCACCCGCGCGGTGAAAAAAACTTATTGGGCCAATCTCAAAGGTGTGCCCACCCCACGCCAAGGCAAAATTGATGTGGCGCTCATTAAAGCCAAGGGCCTCGATGGCGACCGTATGCGGGCCAGTAAACCCGGCGAAGAAGATGATGAGCAATCCGCCGTCACCAATTATGCCGTCGTCGGCAAAGCCAAGGATGTCTCCGCTTGGGTGACGCTGAAACCGGTTACGGGCCGTCAGCATCAGCTCCGCGCCCATATGGATCATATCGGAACGCCGATTCTTGGTGATGAAAAATATAATGGCCACAAAGACTTGCCCGAAGGTATTGCCAATAAGCTTCATCTTCATGCCCGTCGCATTGTGTTCCCGCACCCGCGCGAAGGCGTGGTAGATGTAACCGCCGAACTCCCGCAACATATGCAAGATACCTTCCGTATGTTTGGTTTTGACGCCAAACGCTTTGATGAAAAACCGGATAATGACTGAAGAAACCCCAGACCAACGCTTTGAACGCCTGTCTCGCGACCGTATTGTGCGGCCGTTGCCAAAACGATTTTATAAAACCGTCAGTGTAACGGATGATCTTTGCATTGCTCTCGATGGCCGCATAGTAAAGACACCAATGAAAGTAGCTTTAAAGCTTAAGACCAAAGCCTTAGCTGAAGCCGTTGCAGCAGAATGGGAAGCGCAAGTAACCCACATTAGCCCCGGCGCCATGCCGCTTACCAAGTTGGCCAACACTGCAATTGACCGCGCCACTTTGCACCGCGCCGAAATCATTGCCGAAATGGTGGCTTTCGCCGGCAGCGATCTCGTGTGTTACCGCGCTGACGCCCCAGAAGAATTGGTAGAGCTCCAAGCCAAACTTTGGGATCCTGTATTAACTTGGATCAACACAAAACTATCCGCCAACTTCGCACCCCGCATCGGCATCATGCATATGGCGCAACCAGCGTCCTCTCTCGCCGCCTATGAAGCCCTCGCCAATGGCTATGACCCTTTTGCGCTTGCCGCCACTCATAACCTGGCATCACTCACAGGCTCAGCTCTCCTCGCTGCGATGTTAGAGCAAGACGCTGCAACCGCCGAGCAGGGCTGGACCGCAGCCCACCTCGACGAAGACTGGCAAATCGCCCATTGGGGCGAGGACGACGAAGCCAAAGCGAGGCGGGTAGGGCGGCATAAAGAATTTCACTGCTGTGTGCGGTTTTTGAAGTTGGCGAGGTAGGAAAATTCTGAGTTTGCTCTACCAATCCTTCGAGGTTCGCTTTGCTCTCACCTCAGGATGAGGGAATGAAGATAACCTCACCCTGAGGCGCCCACAAAGTGGGCCTCGAAGGGCCTGCTTAATCCGGGCGAGATTCCTCGCCACTTTCGCGCCATAAGACAGCCGCTATTTCTTGTGATAGACAGATCATTGACCAATCAAAGGGGCCACCATGAATTTTCGTTTTGCTATTTTCGCTGCTGCAACACTCACTTTAAGCGCGGCTGCTTTCGCGCAATCTGCACCTGCTGATTTGATTGCGGGCTATAAAGCGGGCGTTGCCGCTGCCAAATGCGAGCCAGCCCTTGAAAGCGATAAGTCTAGTGAATTAGGCGATGCCGTGCAGCGCTTAGAGCAGCGCAGTGGTCTCGCTCAAAATGATCTCGACGCTTTGTGGGCCGAAACGCAAAGTGCGGCGGATGCCGATCTCGTTGGCTTTTGCACAGTGGCATTGTCAACCGTGGACGCGGTTATCGCCTCCGCCCAATAGCTAAATTGACGAAAGCTTAGCGGCCTGCTTTACAAGTCATAGTGACTTTGAAAAGCGGGCCTTTTTTATGCAAGAGATTCTCGAAAAATTAGAACAACGCCGCGAAAAAGCCAGAGCAGGCGGCGGACCAAAACGCATCGCTGCCCAACACGCTAAAGGCAAGCTTGTGGCGCGCGAGCGCATTGATCTCTTGCTTGATGAAGGTTCATTCGAAGAATTTGATATGTTCGTAGAGCATCGCGCCACCGACTTTGGCATGGCCGAAACCAAAATCCCCGGGGATGGTGTTGTCACCGGCTGGGGCACGGTCAATGGCCGCGTGGTTTACGTATTTGCCAAGGATTTCACAGTATTTGGCGGTTCTCTCTCCGAATCCCACGCCCGCAAAATTACCAAACTGCAAGACATGGCCCTGCAAAATCGCGCTCCTATAATCGGCTTGTTTGATGCAGGTGGCGCGCGCATTCAAGAAGGTGTGAACGCACTTGGCGGCTATGGCGAGGTTTTCCAACGCAATGTTTTGGCGTCCGGTGTTATCCCGCAAATCTCGGTAATCATGGGCCCTTGCGCTGGCGGTGACGTTTATTCCCCCGCCATGACCGATTTTATTTTCATGGTCCGCGATACGAGTTATATGTTTGTAACCGGTCCGGACGTGGTCAAAACGGTGACCAATGAAACCGTGACCGCCGAAGAATTGGGTGGCGCTTCGATCCACACCACGCGCTCATCCATCGCCGATAAAGCCTATGACAACGACGTTGAAGCGCTTTTGCAAATGCGGCGGCTTATTGATTTTCTGCCCGCTTCCAATACGTCACCCATTCCAGAAATTCCTGTACGCGATGATCCCGAACGCATTGATGTTTCTCTAGACACGCTGATCCCCGCCAATCCAAACCAGCCCTATGATATGAAAGAGCTGATCCACAAATTGGTGGATGAGGCAGACTTCTTTGAAATCCAAGAAGCGCACGCGCGCAATATCATCACGGGTTTTGGCCGCATAAAAGGCCGCACTGTGGGCATCGTCGCCAATCAACCATTTGTTATGGCGGGTGTACTCGATAGTGATGCGGCCCGCAAAGGTGCGCGCTTTGTGCGCTTTTGCGACTGCTTTAATATTCCAATTATTTCGCTTGTGGATGTTCCCGGGTTCTTGCCCGGCACTGCGCAAGAATACGGTGGCCTGATCAAGCATGGTGCCAAATTACTCTTTGCTTATGCCGAAGCGACTGTCCCCAAAATTACGGTGATCACCCGCAAAGCCTATGGCGGCGCATATGTCGTCATGTCGTCGAAACACTTGCGCGGTGATATGAACTACGCGTGGCCAACAGCGGAAATTGCCGTGATGGGATCAAAGGGTGCTACCGAAATTATCTATCGCAGCGAACTCGGCGATAAAGATAAAATTGCCGCCCGCGTTAAAGATTATGAAGCCCGCTTTGCTAATCCATTTGTGGCGGCTGAACGTGGCTTCCTCGATGAAGTCATCATGCCAAACTCCACGCGCAAACGCATTGCCAGGGCCCTTGATATGCTGCGGCATAAGGAGTTGAAAAACCCGTGGAAGAAACACGATAATATACCGCTATAGTTCCCTCATCCGGCGTTTCACGCCACCTTCTCCCGCAAGCGGGAGAAGTAAGTAACCACCTCGCCCGCTTACGGGAGAGGACGCCGCGCTAGCGGCAGGTGAGGGACCGTCTAGCGAATAACCTCACCAATCAAATCATATTCTTCTGCGTCTACAATCTTCACCTTGACCATGTCGCCTTGTTTCAAATGCGTCGCGCCCGGGATAAACACGTTGCCATCAATCTCCGGTGCATCCCATGGTGAGCGTGCAATTGCTTCATCATTCTCTTCATCAATTTCGTCAACTAAAACACTGATTTCACGACCAATTTTAGTTTGGAAAATTGCCGCAGAAATCTTTTGCTGGGTTTCCATAAAGCGTTCGTAACGTTCAGCTTTTACCTCATCGGCAACTTGTGGCAGGCCCAAATCATTGGCCTTAGCGCCGGTTACTGGTTCATACTTGAAGCAGCCAACGCGCTCTAATTTCGCTTCTTTCATCCACTGCAAAAGATACTCAAAATCTGCATCCGTCTCGCCGGGAAAGCCCACAATGAAGGTCGAGCGAATTGCGATATCCGGACAAATCGAACGCCATAATGCCAAACGGTCCAATACTTTTTCCTGATTGGCTGGGCGCTTCATTGCTTTCAAAACCGTGGGTGAAGCGTGCTGAAATGGAATATCGAGGTAAGGCAAAATCTTACCTTCGGCCATCAATGGGATCACGTCGTCCACATGTGGGTAGGGGTAAACATAATGCATCCGAACCCATGCACCAAGGTCACCAAGTTCCTTGGCCATGTCATAAAATTTCGCGCGCACTTCGCGGCCATGAAACTTCGAAGGCGCATATTTGATATCAAGACCATAAGCGGAGGTATCTTGGCTGATCACCAGCAATTCTTTCACGCCAGCTTTCACCAAGCGCTCAGCTTCATACAAAACCGACGCCACAGGCCGCGAAACCAAGTCACCGCGAATGGACGGAATTATGCAGAACGAGCAGCGATTATTGCAGCCTTCGGATATCTTCAAATAAGCATAATGCTTCGGCGTTAAATGTAAGCCTTGCGGCGGAACCAAATCATAGCGGGGATCATGAACCGGGGGCAGGGCCGCATGAACCGCAGCAACGACGGCCTCATATTGATGCGGGCCTGAAATGGCTAACACGCCGGGATGCACTGCGCGAATAAGATCTGCTTCAACGCCTAAACAACCCGTAACAATAACGCGGCCATTTTCTTCCATGGCTTCGCCGATTGCGGCCAGACTTTCTGCTTTAGCACTATCAAGAAAACCACACGTATTGACCAGCACGACATCGGCATCTTCATAGCCCGGTGCAATCAAATAACCTTCGGCGCGAAGCTGCGTGAGAATACGTTCAGAATCGACGAGCGCTTTTGGGCAACCCAGTGAAACGAGACCAACTTTGGGGACATGTTTGTTCATAATGCGCTATGTAGCCGAGAAGATCGCAGAGCGCAAATGCGCCAATGTTCTCGTTATCTTAAAGTTAGCTTAACTTAAATCTAGCAATCCAGCACGGGCCAAAATCCGTTAAAGCACCAAACAAGTTAGGAAAACAACATGCCTCTGAACATCCAAAACTTTGCTTTGCAATATAGCGGTGTTGATTTTAGCGCAGTTTTAGCAGGAGCGCCCAGCTTGTTCATCACTGAAGCTGCGCCGATATCCGGGACGCCGAATTTATCTGATGCGCAAGTGGCGCAATTAACGGCCGCGGGAACAAAGGTGTTGGGTTACGTCGAATCATCGGTGACCGACGATAATCGCCCTTATTGGAATGCAGATTGGACCTCCAATGGTACAGATACCGGAACTGTCAACGCGAATGCACCGACTTGGCTAAAAACCGGAGCCACAAATCCGTTTGGCATTGTGACTGATTTTCGTGATTCCGGCTGGAAGCAAATCGTGATCGATCAGGCAGTCGATTTGGTGACCCGCGGCTACAGCGGAATTTTCCTTGATGATGTCAGCCAGTATTACACATTGGGCAATGCCATTGGCGGAACCAGCGCATTGGCAACTGCGATGATGGAATTGGTCGTTGAAGTTAAAGCAGCAATCACTGCCATTAATCCAAATGCCGTCATCGTTGTGAACTCAACACCTTACATCGTAACCGACGGAACGGGCGGCGTAAACTCTGCTGCTTCCCGGGCTTTCCTTAGCGCTTCTGACGGCCTTATGCTGGAAGTTCTCATGGGCGTAAGCCGCCTCGCCGAAGAAGCCGCCATCCAGCAAGCTGTACAATTTATAAAACCGTCGATGACAGTAATTACGCTTGAATATGGTGGCACGGCCTATCAAAACTATCTTTATGATCAACAAGCCCGCGCACTTGGTTTTGTGCCCGGCGTTTCGCAAACCGCAGTTTACAACACTTTTGGCGCGCCAATTGCGAACGCAACCGCAGGCGCCGATGTGTTGCTCGGAACCGCGCGCGCCGACCGGATTGAGGGCTTTGGCGGAGACGACTTAATCAACGGCGGGGCAGGAATTGATACCGCCGTATTCACAGGTGCATTTGCAAATTACACCGTTTCGTTTGATCCGATCACATCAGCCTACACTGTCAATAGTTCTACCTATGGAACCGATACGATTATCGGCGTTGAGTTTTACCAATTTTCTGATGTGCTGAAAAC